>JBARBN010000204.1:0-2637 GCA_049793155.1 Nitrospirota bacterium | reverse complement strand
CTGGCATGATAGCCCGGGCCTGCCACGAGGCGAAGAAGCCGGTCACCTGCTGCATCCTGCAGGGCTTGGGCTATACGCAGGAGGCCATGTTCTCTCTGGTAAAGCTCGGCATCCCTGTGTACCCGTCGCCGGAGCGCGCGGTGCGGGCGCTTGCGGCACTGAGAAAAGCGACGTGCAGAAAAACTTAAACAAAACCAGTCACCAGTATACTATGTTATTTCTCCTCAAAGCTTGACATGTTCGACGAATGTTTGTCCGTGAGGTTGCGTCTGGAGGTCGCGCTGTGAAGTCTCCCGCAGACATCATACAATCCGCGTTGCGAGAAGGCCGCAAGACGCTCTTTGAACATGAGGCCAAGGAGCTTGCACGCTCAGTGGGCATTATCATCCCGCGGTATGTGCTGGTCGAACCCTCCGACCATAAGGCCATCGTAGCCGCCGGCGAGAAGCTCGGCTTTCCCGTCGTGCTCAAGGCCGTTTCCCCGGAGATCCTGCACAAGACCGACGCGGGTGCCGTGATGCTGAACATCGCCACCGGCGCGGCGCTTTCGGCCTCGATACTGACGATGAAGAACATGATCGCATCACGGGCGCCGGGAAGCAGGATCCGGTTTTTTCTGATCGAGAAGATGATGCCTGCCGGGCTTGAACTTTTGATCGGCGGCATTCGAGACGATCAGTTCGGCCCCTCCATTTCCTTCGGACTGGGCGGCGTTTGGGTAGAGGCGCTCAAGGACGCCGTCTTCGGCATTCTGCCTCTTACCCATGAAGAAATGTCCAATATGATAGCCAGAACGAGGGCGGGCACATTCCTGAAAGGTTTCCGCGGCAACCCGGCGCTCGACGAAGAGGCTGTGCACTTGATCATCAACAATCTGTCCGCCCTTCTGACCGATCATCCCGAGATCAAGGAACTCGATCTGAACCCCGTGCGCGTTTACGCGAAAGGCGCCGCAGCGCTCGATGTGCGGGTGATCCTGGTGTAACATTGTTGCTTCTTTGTCGTACGAGCACCATGGACAACAAAAAACATATCGAGGAACTCGCATGTCTCCGCAAGGAAATCAAAAGGCTCCGCGGGACCCTGAACGAACTTTCTCCGGACATCAACATGCTTTTGAAGCGGCGCGGCTTTATCATATATAAGAAGGAACCCGTTGATGACCTTTTCGTTCCGCTAAAAAAGTTTCAGAATAGATTCTATCGGATGCTCCACAAATATTCCTTCCGGCTCCTTCTGCGCGATGTGATCAAGCACCAGAAGTTGTTCACGCTCGGGCAGGTGACGCAGTACGCTACAGCATCGATCACGAACGGATATCTCGACTGTCTCCTGTCGGTCAAGCTGATCAGAAAAAAAGGCGCCGGCTACGTTCTCGCCAAGGGACCGATCAGGAGTTTTGGAGTAACACTGGAGTGGTATATCGCCGAGATATTCAAAAGAGAGTTCGGCTCGGAATCTGTGTGGGGAGTCAAGTTCAAACGGCCGAGGGTCGGCGGGGACTATGACGTCATCGCAAAAATGGACACCTCCCTTATCTATAGCGAAGTGAAATCCTCGCCACCGAAACAGATCTACGACAGCGAGATTGCGGCATTCCTCGACCGGGTAGCGGACCTCGCGCCCGCTGTCGCTATCTTCCTCATAGACACCGAGCTCCGCATGAAGGACAAGATCGTGCCTATGTTCGAGAATGAACTTGCAAGACGATTTTCCGATCCCCCCTCTGTTGAGCGAGTTGAGCGCGAGTTGTTCCAGATAAACGGCAGGATCTTTATTGTGAACGCGAAAGAAAGCATCACCGGAAATATCGGAAAAGTCTTGAACCGGTATTATCTAAGGTCGGGAAATCCGGCAAAGCCCGCTTATCAAGATGGTGCAACAGCGTGAGATCTGCAATATATTTGTTTTGAAAGAACTTCTTCCTGGATCCTACCAGGAAGGAGCCGCTCTTTTATGCCACGCCTATCGACGTCTACGATCCAAAGACTGTGGAAACTGTTTCCGGTGAGGTAGTCGATCTTGCGTTCCTGACCCCGACAAAAGGAATGGGTCGGGGTGTTCACCTGCTTCTAATGACGGATAAGGAGACGATCTCCGTCCATTTAGGGCCTGCCTGGTTCATTGAAAACCAGGACCTCAAGATCGAAAAGGGAGATCGCATCGATGTGAGCATTCCTGCAATTCCGACCGCATGACCGCGCCTCCATTTTGACCCATCCTGTCAATCGATTCTTTACAATCCTTGAAAAGCATGATATTTTTGAAAAAGAAAATCGCGCTGCCTTCATCATTCTGGCGATTCAAAAAAGCCGGAGAATACATGAATCCTTATCAACAAAGCGTTGCAGAAACACTTGCTGAGCTGAAATCCGCCCGCGAGGGCCTGACCTCGGAAGAGGCAAAGGCACGCCTCGAGACTCACGGCCCCAATGAGCTTGTCGAAAAAAAGAAGAAGACTCCCCTGATGATGTTTCTTGACCAGTTCAAGGACTTCATGATCCTTGTCCTGATCGCCGCGGCAGTGATCTCAGGTGTCATCGGTGAGCCGGCTGATACCGCAGCCATCATCGTGATCGTTCTCCTGAACGCCGTGCTCGGGTTCACGCAGGAGTACCGCGCAGAGAAGGCTATGGA
>JBARBN010000203.1:0-4554 GCA_049793155.1 Nitrospirota bacterium | reverse complement strand
TCTGGCCCGTAGTCCTCTTTTTTGTCAACTCATGCATGACTGCATCCGCGTATTCAGGAATGCCCTTTTTAATATCTTCCAGACTGACAAATATATCGATAAAAGCTTGAGAGACCCAGCCCCCGGCCGAGTCCGCGTTCCCCTCCCTGATCTTCTTGTCGACTTTATCAATGAGCGTATTCAACAGAACTTCGATATGTTTTCGAAGATCCCGCTCATCCGTTCTTGACAGATCCAGTTTATCGATCTCCTCAGCGAGAATTACGGTGATTTGCTGTTTCCACGCGTCAACACTGAAAAGACCGTATTTGACATGGTTGAGCTCGGCATAATCGTTCTTGTTCTCCTGGTTGACAATCGCCTTTGATATGATTTGACTGCATAACAAGGCTGAGGTGATAACGACTATCGAGGATAAGGCAAGATTGAACAGTTTTATTGTGGTGACCTTCATGGTAGTGACCTATGAGAAGTTGTGAACTGACTTCCGCATCCCCATCATTCGATGTCCTTACCCGTTTCCCTCTTCGTCAGGGTGGAGACGATGGACCCGATGGCAATCGTGCTCTTCATGAGAACCGGGACCTTCCGGCTGTCGTCCGTAAGCCAGATGAAGATCTCTCCCTTGTTCATGAATACCCCCTCGTACTTGGGAAAGGTCCTGACCTTGATCGTAGCGAACGTCCCGGCAGGCGTCGTCACCCTTTCCCTGCCCAGGGTGTGGACCTCAACGGACCAGTTCTTGCCGCTGTCGTGAACCTGTATGATGATCGGCTTGCCGACGATGAAGTCGTCCCGGGTCCGGAGGTAGTAGAGCGATGACAGCGCGTCCTGCGTATGGTCCGGGATCGCGAATGTCTCCGGCGGGTCCTCGTTCAACGTGCTTATGACTGTGTTCTTTACATGGTCGAAGACCAGTTCACGGTGTCTCTTTCTCTTGCCGTGGTTTTCGTTGAGGTTGAACGTGAGGCTTTGCATGATCCCCGGGTCAAAAACGCTCTGAAGCCTGTCGTCAACCCGGTAGAACGTGTCCACCAGGCCGGCGGAGTGCGTGGTAACGATAAACATGAGGACCTTTTTCCCATCGGGCAGTGTTCCTTCTTTGATCTCCGTGGTCGCGGTCCCTGCCGTAATGATATTAGACCAGGTGATATCGTAGGTCAGTATTTCTCCCGGCTGCAATGCCTCTATTCGCGGATGGACAGCGACGGCTGTCTGTTCTTCCGCGCCGCTCGTGCCGGGAAGAAGCATGAACCCGAGGGCAAGCGAGCACACGGCGGCTGTACGCCCCATTCTTTTTAAACAACGACTTATCTTCGCAGCATTCACCTTTTCAGCTCCTTTTGAGTAATTCCGTACAGGTCACCCTTTGCCTCGGGCGATTTCTGTTCATTGCCTTCCTTACAGCACATCGCTCAATTCTATATTCCTGCTCTGCGCAAAGTTCCGCAGCTTGAGGATGGCCTGTTTCTCGATCTGCCTTACCCGTTCACGGGTGATCCCGAACTGCAGACCGATGCTTTCCAGGGTCTGGGGGTCCTGCATATTCAGGCCGTACCGGAATTCGATGATCCTGCGTTCCACTGCCGCGAGTCCGGAGATCCATGTGTTGATTCGATCCTGCCGGAGACGATCGTCGATCGTTGTTGACGGGTCCGGCACGTTCTCGTCGCGCAGCACATCCTGGAGCGTTTCCTCTCCCTCGTCGCTGATCAGCATGTCGAGTGACAAGGTCTCGCGGATCACCTGCAGGACCGCACGTACGCGCGGAACGGTGATGCGCATTTTTTTTGCAGTTTCCTCGGGAGAAGGCTCACGATGGAGCCGTTCTGTCAGCTTCCGCACGGTGCGGATATATACGCGGGCCAGCTCCGCAATATGCACCGGCAGACGAATGATGCGGACCTGGTTCGCGATGGCCCGGTCAATGGCCTGCCTGATCCACCACGTCGCGTACGTGCTGAACCGGAACCCGCGTTCATACTCGAATTTTTCAACGGCCCGGATCAACCCGATGTTCCCCTCTTCGATGATGTCGGAAAAGGGCAGTCCCCTGTTGATGTACCGCTTGCCGATGGACACCACGAGTCGCAGGTTTGCCTCGATCATGTGTTCGCGCGCTTCCGCGTCGCCATTCCGGATGCGTTTTGCAAGGTCCTGTTCCTCGGCAAAGGACAACAGCGGGGTTTTCCTGATCTCCGTTAAATATAATTTGGTCGCGTCGGGATTTGACGACGACAGGTCCTCCCAATCCTGTCCCGTCCGGAAACGACCGGTTTTTATCGAACCTTCGGCAATCCGCCGTTCATCGGGATTCCTCGCATCCTCCCCGTCCGAGGCATCGGTGAACCGGTCTTGCTCTTCAGTGTATGCCGTTGCTGTGGTATCGCTCATACGTCCCCCTTGATTGCTCATGTCTTCTGCGGCCTGGGTTGCAGGAATCATGCTGTTTCACGGCGCTCAGTACTTCCGGACCCTCGCGCGATCTGCGGGACGGCCATCTTGTCGTCAGCATCTTTTCGCTCATCTGTCCAGGACCTCCCTCACCTTTATCAAAAGGTCTTTCGGTATGAACGGCTTGTGCATGAAGTTAAACCCGGCCTCCGTCAGGTCGGCGGTCTTGATAACATCCATGGTGTATCCGCTCGTAAAAAGTATCTTTATCCGGGGACTGGCTTTTCTGATCGCCTCACCGACCTCTTTGCCGTTCTTCTTCGGCATGATCATATCAAGTACGACGAGGCTGATACGTTCCCTGTTCTCCATGAATTTTGTGATCGCATCGTCGCCGTCTTTTGCGGTGATAACGCTGTAGCCGGAGGACTCCAGTATTATCCGCGTCAGGACCTCCAGGGAGGCGTCGTCCTCGGCCACCAGGATAGTTTCATTTCCACCTTTGACGGGGACGGCAGCCTTCGCCTTCATGTCCGCGGATGCTGCTTCTTCACTGAGAGGCAGGTATATTTTGAAAACCGTGCCATGCCCCGGCTCGCTGTAGACCTTAATGTATCCGCCATGCTGTTTTACGATCCCATACGAAATTGCGAGGCCAAGCCCGGTCCCTTCTCCAATGCCTTTGGTGGTAAAAAAGGGCTCGAATATCTTCCCCCGGGTTTCCGCGTTCATTCCCTGCCCTGTATCAGTGACCGTGATAAGCGCATACCTGCCGGGCTTTCCATAGCCATACGCGGCAACGTATTCGTCATCCACATCCTCAAGTCCGGTTTTGATCGTCAGCCGTCCGCCCTCCTGCATCGCGTCCTTGGCATTTGACACAAGGTTTATCAGGACCTGTTCCAGCTGGCCGGCATCAGCCAGTACTATCAAAGGCTTTTCCGCAAGGTCCAGTTTGATTTCAATGCTCTCTCTGATAAGCCGGATGAGCATTTTCTGAACGCCGAGAATAAGTTCATTGACATTGACAGGCTTTACTTCAACCACCTGTTTTCTGCTGAAGATAAGCAGCCTCCTGGTCAGATCCGCGGCCCGGTCAGCGGCAATAAGCACCTCGCTCATCTGTTCCTTTGAAGTACTGCCGGCCTCCAGCGTGTCCATGACCATGGTGCCATATCCCATGATCACATTGAGGATGTTATTGAAGTCATGCGCGATCCCCCCTGCCATTGTCCCGACGGCCTCCATCTTCTGGGAGTGGCGGAGCTGGGCTTCAAGCTTTTTTCGATCACTGATGTCTCTTACGATCTCTATCCCGGCCACGACATTCCCCTGCAGGTCCTGTAATGCAGACGCGGTTATCTCGACAGACAGCGTGCCCTCGCCGGTGGTCACAGACCGCTCCGCCTTGTGGATGCCTCCGTCCTTATAGGCCATTTCGACAGGGCACCCCTCACAAATGCGGTCTATGTGCTCATATGCCGTGTAGCAGTGCTCGCCAATGTGGTCTCCTCTGAAATCCTTCAGAACTTTATTCTGGTAGATAATGACAAAGTTGGTATCCTGGATGGTGAGTCCTTCCCCCATTGAGGCCATGATGGCCTCCAACCTGGATTCTCCCTCATAGGCTTTTGCCAGCGCCGCCTGCAGGTCTTTCTCCTTCTGCTTCCGTTCAGAGACATCACGAATATTACATTGTGCCAGCTTTGCCCTGTCTACCAGATATATGTCCGCGGAGATATCCTGTCCGGACTTGGTTTTGACCGGGACATCCTCGTAATTAAGAATGCCGTTCCTTCTCAAAGATTGCATTGTCGCGGGGAAATCGCTCGTATCCAGCGAGACACCGATATCCTGCAAGTTCCTCCCGACGTACTCCTCTTCGGAATAGCCCAGCATTTTCTCCGCGGCCGGATTCGCATGGACTATATGTCCTTCGCTTTTTTCGAGAAGCACTATCCCGTCGCTTGCGGTCTCAAAGATACGCCGGTAGCGTTCTTCAGACTCCGTCAGCAGGTCTTCCAATCGCTTGCGCTCGGTGATGTCCTCAATGGCCAGGAGGATGATCCGTTCCTTGCCCTTCCCTCGTTTAATTTGCCGGGCATTCAAAAGCATTACTCGTCTGCCGATGGCGGCAAAATTGTGTTCAACCTCATAGTT
>JBARBN010000202.1:0-5830 GCA_049793155.1 Nitrospirota bacterium | reverse complement strand
CCAGGCTCCCGGCAGAGGCGCTTGATCCGCGAAGCAGGCTGATCATGACCTATGCCCTGAGCAGTTTTGCCAACTTCGGCAGCCTCGGCATCCTGATCGGCGGCCTCGGAAGCCTTGCGCCGGAGCGTCGGGACGAGGTTGTGGCGCTCGGCATGAAAGCGCTCGTTGCCGGCACCCTCGCGACCTGCATGACCGGCGCGGTCATCGGTATCTTCTCGTAGAATTCCTTCGCCCAGGTTACTCATCAAGCAAAAAAGACCACATCGTAGGCGCGGAATGATGCAACCCGGGCTGACCATAAAAAAAACCCATCATCAACTGATGATGGGATCGAAAAGATTCCCGGCAGCGTCTGGCAACGCACGGAGCTGCGTTTTTTGTCTGAAGCGATGAGCGACACCGTTATTTATCCTTCCCCGGTTTCTCAAAGTATTCCGGATAAAACTTGACCGCACACTCGGGACAGATGCCGTGGCTGAATTCCGCCTCGGAATGATCTCTGATATAGGCCTCGATCTGCTCCCAATAACCCTTGTCATTGCGTATCTTCTTGCACGAAGAGCAGATCGGCAGCATTCCAGCCAGCTTCTTGACCTTGGAAAGCGCTTCCTTTCGATCAAGATCGCTCTTGTCCCGCTCCTCTTCCGCAATTCGCCGCGCGGTGATATCTTCCACGGCAAGAGGATCAACGGGGCTTCAGACCCTTCCCGGACTACCCTTCGCGCATTCAGGAGCATGATCCTGCGACCGATGTCAGACGTCTCGTTATCGACAACGAAGTCGTTGAAGAACGTATTTTTCTCAAGGATATCCTCAAGCAGACTCCTGAGCATCGGGACGTTCCAGCGCCCGTCTTGCAGCTCGTAAAAGAATTTGTTCTCTACCGCCTCCGGCGTGGCTTGAAAGCTCTTATAGTACGCCTGGTTTGCAGTGACCACCCGCAGGTCTTTGCTCAATACGATAAGGGGTTCCCGCACGGTTTCGACGATCGCATCTGCATAATCACGGGCTTCCTGAATTCGCAGCGTGCCGAGTTTCAGGCTATTGATGTCTTCAAGGGTCACTATTGCGCCGTCGATCCTGTTGTCAATGGTCTTGTACGGCCGTATCGTCATGGAGTACCAGCGTCCCTGCTTATCCTGGACCTCCTGTTCCCCGATTGTCAGGGAGTCGATCACCTCAAGAATCATCCGGTCAAGGTCCGGAACGTTGATGTTGGGCCTGATGTCGGAAACAGGCCGCCCGATATCAGTGGCGATAAGGTTCAGCGCCTTTCCCGCAGAGGCATTAAACCGCCTGATCTGCAGTTTATTCCCGATCAGCAGGATCGGGATCTCGACGCCGCTCAAGACATTGAGCAGATCGTTATTGCTCTCCGTGATTTCCTCATTGCGGTTCTGAAGCTCGTCGTTCACGGTGTTCAGCTCTTCATTGGTTGACTGAAGCTCTTCCTTGGACGTTTCAAGCTCCTCGTTGATGCTCTGCAGCTCTTCGTTGCTGGACTGTACTTCTTCATTCAGCGCCTTGAGTTCCTCGGTAGACGCCTCATTTTCCGCGATGATCGACTTCAGGTGCTGTTGTGTGGCGGCGAGCTCGCGCGCCAGCGGGGCAACCTGGTCCTCCTGAGACCGGCCTTTTATCTTTGCCTGGGCATTTCCCGATTTTTTCGAGTCTCGCGCTGTCGGCGCGATGCGGTCCTCAAAAATGACCAGAAAGTGGCGCTCCCCGGAATCGCGGGTCCTAAATGCGATCACTTCAATAGTTATGTCCGTGACAATACCGTTATGCCTGACTTTAATTCCTTCTTTTCTGACGGCAACATCTTTTCCAGCGGCCTGGCGGATGAGGACCCGCAGCTCCATGGCGAGGTTTTCACCCGCCATCTTCATGAGATTGAGGCTTGCCTTGCCGGGCTGGGGTTTCAGGTAGGGGCTGATGTTCCCGCGGAATTGAAGGATATCCATGTCCTCGTCAACTACGAGTCCGGCGGGACTGTATCGGTTCAGGATGATGCTGTCGGCCTCCTTCTGAATGTCGGTCCCGCCCGTGGCATGCCCTTCCACCTTTTTCTTGACGTCGGCTTTTTCACGAACATGACCCCGTTCCCCATCTAAATACGAAATAGTCGATGATATCTTTTTAGAATAGATCCTGCCGGTTTTATCGACCAGGGAAAAAAGGTTCGCAAACTCGCCGATGGACTCGGACCGCCCGAGCATGAGATAGCCCTTCGGATTGAGGGCATAGTGCAGGATCGGGAGCGCCTTTTTCTGCAGTATTGGGCCGAAATAGATCATCAGGTTCCTGCAGCTGATCAGGTCCATCTTCGAGAACGGCGGGGCCTTGATAAGGTTCTGTCTGGCGAATACGCATTGCTCCCGGATGGCCTTGCTGACCTGATATCCCTGCTCTACCTTGGTAAAAAAACGTCTGAGCCGTTCAGGAGAAACATCCTGCACGATATTGTCCGGGTAAAGACCTAGTCGGGCCTTTTCAATTGCCGCTCGTCAATGTCGGATGCAAAAAACTGGATCGGGTAGGAAACACCACTCTCTTCACTGAATTCCGAGAAACACATTGCGAGCGAGTACGCCTCCTCTCCTGTCGAGCATCCCGGGACCCATGCCCGCAGGGGTGCATCGGATGACCTGTTCTCAAAGATGCGCGGGAACACGATGTCCTTTAACGCAGTGAACGTCTCCGGTTCCCGGAAAAAGGAAGTGACATTGATGAGGATGTCCTGGTACAGAACCCCGACTTCCTCGGGATTCTCCTGCAGATAACGGACGTATTGTTTCAATGCATCTATCTTATGCAGGAGCATGCGCCGGGAGATCCTGCGCAGTATCATTGCCTGTTTGTAATACGTGAAATCAACGCCGGTGGCCGTCCTGATCTGCATGAATATTCTATTCAGATCGTCCTCTTCTGCCACGCGTACCCGCGTGGTCTTCATGGCAGTGAGAAGGGTCATGACGGGATGGCGGCTTATCCTCGCCAGCTCGGCGGCTATTTTTTCAGGGGGCAGGATGAAATCCACGACCCCGGTCGCGGCGGCGCTCTTCGGCATGCCGTTATATTTTGCCGATTGTTCGTCCTGGGACAGGACGATCCCGCCCTCGGCCTTTATGGCACGGATCCCCAGGGAACCGTCGGAGCCGGTCCCTGAAAGGATGATACCGACGGCACTCTGCCCCTGGTCCTCGGCAAGAGACCGGAAAAAAGAATCAACAGGCATATGCTGGGTATGAGTTTCGCCGCGCGGCAGAAGCCGGAGCTTGCCGTGGAAAACAGCCAGCGCCGTATTGGGCGGAATGACGAAGACATGGTCGGGTTCCACGGTCATGCCGTCCTGTACCTCGCGTACGGGCATGGAAGTCGCTTTTGAAAGGAGTGCGGCCAGCATGCTGTCTTTGGTCGGGGCAAGGTGTTGAACGAGCACGAATGCCATGCCCGTATCGTGCGGAAGATGTTCCAGAAGCTTCGTGAATGCCTCCAGCCCTCCTGCAGAGGCGCCGATTCCGACAATAAGAAACGTTTTCTCGTTCGATCGGTCTTGTTCAGCAGGCGGACCCTCTATCGCCGGGCCGGGCAGGCATTTGGAAGAGGGTTTATCCGGCCCGGCGCTCTTGCCGCCTTTGCGGGCAATCGGGCTCTTTTTCAGACCTGGCCCTTTGGCGCCCCTTACCGGACGTCTATCCGGTGATTGCTTTTTTGCCATGTGCCCTCCCGCTGCGATCATAACTGTCATTCATAAAAAGACTGCATCAAAAATATGTTATCATGTTGAGGTCTGTATCCCTGCCTGCGATTTTTTCAGATCGCATTTATGACGGTACATCCTCTCGTCACTCAGCTTTAACGCTTCCGCAAGCTGATCTTTGTTTTCTGCAGTGGCAATACCGAACGCAATGCTCAACTGGCACTTGACGATCTCAGGGCAGTTCATGATCCTCTTGACCGTTTCCTCCGCAACGTGCTTGTCCTTCCGCGGAAGAAGAACGGCAAACTCGTCCCCCCCGATGCGGGCAACGATGTCCTCGGCGCGGAATGCTTCGAGGATGATCCGGGCGGCCATCCGGATCAGATTATCCCCCGCTTCATGCCCCAGGGCGTCATTGACCTTTTTCAGACCGTTTACGTCCGCCATCACGACGCTCAGGGGAAACATGTTGCCATCAACCAGCCGTTCAAGCTCTTCATCGTAAAAAGCCCGGTTATAGAGGCCGGTCAACATATCGTGCGTGCTGTCGTAACGGAGCGATATTTCCACTTCCTTGCGATCGGTAATGTCATGGGCGATTCCGATGATCCCTATGACCGCTCCCGCGTCATTAAAGATGGGTGTTTCGATCTTCTCCATGTGCTGAATCTTGCCGTCCCGACCAGGACGGGACTCTTAGAAATACGTGCGCAGACCCGTCGCCATGGCCTCCCTGGATCTTTTTTCGTAATTCACTGCAAGTTCCCGGGGATAGATATCATAAACGTTCTTCCCGACCACGTCCTTCGGTTCCTTGCCGACCGCCTTGCCGAAGGGATCGTTTACCGCGATATACGTTCCTTTCCGGTCCTTGAGCCAGGCGCTGTTGGGGATGTTGTTAAGAATGGCCTGCTGTTGCCCCATGACTTCGCTGATACGCTCCTCCGCCAGCTTGCGTTCAGTAATGTCTTCCATGGCCAGGAGGATGATCCGTTCCTTGCCCACGCCTCGCGTGATTTGCCGGGCATTCAACAGCATGGTGCGCATGCCGATGCCGGTAAAATCGTGTTCAACCTCGTAGTTGTCAAAGGTCGTTTTTTGGGGAAGGATGGTTTCCAGCAGTTCCCGCAGTTTGAGGATGTCCCACTGTTTATTGCCCAGGTCATAGATAAGCTGTCCCACGGTCTCTTCGGGTTTTACCTTGAAAAATTCGTAAAAGGAACGGCTGACAGTGACCACCCGAAGGTCCTGATCCAGGGAGATCAAGGGTTCACGCACCGTGTTGATGATACTCTCGGCGAATTCGCGGGAATCGTCTTCATCGTCGTTCAGGAATTTTATTCTGAGAAGCGATCTTACCCTGGTTAAAAGCTCGTGTTTATCAAAAGGCTTGAAGATAAAATCATCGCATCCTGCCTTAAGGGCTTTTACCCTGTCTTCGCTCTCCTTATGCGCCGTGATCATAATTACCGGGATACGCCCCGTTTTTTTATCAGCACGTAATTTTGCCAGCACGTCGAAGCCGGACATACCCGGCATCTTTACATCCAGCAGGACCAGATCGACAAGATTGCCGGAAAGTTTTTCCAGCGCTTCTTCACCGCTTTCCGCCGGAAAAATTTCATATCCCTGCGTGACCAGATGCGCTTCGAGAAGCTCGATGTTCTGGAGCTGGTCATCGACAACTAATATTACCGGTTTGTCTTTCATGGTCAGGTCCCTTTGAAGGTGAATTTCCAACAGAGGAGAAAACTCACCTGATAAATTCACCGATTTTATCCGCAAAGGTGCGCGTATCTATCGGCTTGCCGATGAATCCACTGTTCGTTATGGCGTTTATCTCTTCTTTGCCTTCCGCCATTACCGAAGCAGTCACAAAAACGATTGGAATGTCGCGTGTTTCCTTGTTTTGACGCAACCGCCTGGCGGCCTCTGTGCCGCGCATATCAGGAAGCCGTACATCCATAATGATAATGTCCGGTTTTTCCATTATTGCAATGGCAATCCCTCTGGACGCATCTACAGCTTCCAATACTTCGAAGCCGGCGACCTCCAAAAGGTCTTTTTCCAGCTCGAGAGTGTTTGCATTATCGTCGATAACTAATGCTTTTTTCCTCATCTCACGCC
>JBARBN010000201.1:0-11373 GCA_049793155.1 Nitrospirota bacterium | reverse complement strand
ACGCCGTCTTCCCCTCGATGTTACTCAGGACCCCGCAAACCGAACGCCGCGACGCCCGCGGTCTTCGTGTAGATCCTTTTATATTCGGCATAATTACGCAGCACTTTTTTGACATATCCCCGCGTCTCGGAAAAGGGTATCAGCTCGACGAACAGGTCCCGTTCGCCATGATACCCGTTCTTCGCGATCCATCCCTGGACCGCCTCGGGTCCCGCGTTATAGGCCGCTGCCACAAGGAGCGGATCGTTCTTGAACCGCTTCATGAGCTGACTGACATACCAGGTGCCGATGTTGATCGCCGTGTCGGATTCGAAAAGTTTCTCCCGATCGAACCCAGGAAATTTGTTCACGCGGGCAACCCGCTCGCCGGTGGCCGGCATCACCTGCATCAGCCCCCGCGCGCCGGCGGAAGAGAGCGCGTCGGTGCGGAACTGGCTCTCCTCTTTGATGATGGCCGCTATAAAGTAAGGGTCCTGCTTGTACCTTCCGGCATAGGTGACAATGCTCTCCCAATAGCCCTTCGGATAGGCGAGCAGCCAGAGATCTTCGGACACGCCCGGTGCAGGCGCCTCGAGATAGTGTTCATACTTCCTGAGCACAATGATAAGCGAGTGATAATAATCCCCCAGTTCGAAAAACACCTTGCTCAATCCAATGAGCGCAATGCGCCTTCTCGGCATCCCGTCCTTGAGGGACCACAGTTCTGCCGCGGCCTCTTTCTTCATGTCAAGATGCATGAGCTCAAGGGTTTTTCTGAGGGCAGGCTCCGCTGACAGCGTTTGCATCATCTCTTGCGTCCAGAGGGGCGGTCCCTCGTCAATATCGAAGGGAAGCAACGCGTCATCGATTTGCGGCGTCTCGACGTCCATCGCCGCGGCATCCGCGTCAGCCTTGATGAACACGGCGTTCCCCAGGACCGCCTTGCGCTCGGCCGCACGATATCCGTAGTAAGTATAAGGGCCTTTCTTCAACACCTGATCGTAGTAAGTCGCTGCCAGGGGAATATCGTTCCGTTTTTCGGCGGACCTTCCCTGCCAGTAGCGGGCCTGATTCACCAGGAACGATCTGGGATAACGGTCGACCATTTCCTTGAGGACCCGTTCGGCATTCGTATAGTCGCCCGAGGTATAGTGCCACCACGCCTTCCACCAGATGGCGCTGTCCGCGAACCGGCTGTCGGCATATTCCCGCACCAGTCGGTCGTAGAAATAGAGCGCCTTTTGCATATCGCCTGATTCCCTGTATATGTTGCCGGTAAGAAAGAGCGCGTCATCGCACCATTCGCTGTCGGGAAAATCCTCAAGAAGTTTCTCGAATGCTTTCGTTCCCCGGTCCCAGTCGCCGAGCTTGCTGTAGGACCTCCCAAGCCAATACAGCGCCTCGGCTGTTCTCGCATCAGAAGGATATTCCCGTATCATTTTTTCAAGGATGGCCGCGGCCTCTCCCCGTTTCCCAAGATAATAAAGCGATACCCCGGTACGGTACAAAACATCGGGCCGGTCGGGAGAGTCGAGTTCCCTGTCAAGGAACTTGGCGAACGTCTCAACCGCCTTGTCATGCATGCTGGCCCGGAAAAGGTTCCCGCCGCGTTCGTACAGTTCCGCGGAAGTGAGTTCGGGGATTTCCGCGCCTCCCGCCCTGAGCACGCTCAGCGCCTTTTCAACATCCTGGTCGTTCGGATTGCCGGGATACCTGACCCAGACGTCCTGGTACGCCCTCACCGCCCGTTTGAGATCCGCTTCCGCGGTCAACGCGCGTCCAAGTCCCAGACCGGCGGCAGGGGCAAACGGTGAATGAGGGAAGTCCTGCAGGAGCCTGTCGTAAGCCTCCGCGGCCTGCGGATATGCAGTGGCTTCAAAGAGCGCTTGCGCCCGCTTGAAAGCGGCACTCGCGACGAGAGAGCTCCGGGGATATCGCTCGATCACCTGCCCGTACAGGGCGGCAGCCTCCGAATATCGCGACTTGGTGAAGTGATAATCGGCCAGCAGAAAGACCGCAAAGTCGGCAAGCTCCGGGTATTCGGCCTGCGCGCGGAGCATGGCGGCATCGGCCTCGGAGGTCCGGTCAAGCTGGATGAGTGACTGTTCCGTCAGGAACAGCGACCGTTTGTACCAGGGAGTATCCGGATAAAGTTCAACGATCCGGCGGGCCATGAAGAGCGCGTTTCCGTCGTTTCCCGCTTTATAAGCGTCCCTTGCCGCCCTGAAGTCTGCTTCAGCATCAGAAACAGGGGCTGCGATTCGCGAAGAGAGCGCATCAGGCACGCCCGGAGGGTGCGTCTTCCCGCCCGCGCAGGCAGAAATGATCAGGAGCGCGGAAAGTAATGCAATTTTTTTAAGGTAACTCATTTTTTTTTAGAGGCGACCTTCAACTGCAGCAACTACCTCCGTATTATAATATAGTCCCTTGCCGGGCATGTCAATAGAAGTTATGCCTGAGACCCGGCGAGCTAGTGCATTGATACTATGAGAAGTCGATCTACTCATGACGGAAAAACCTTGAGCCTTATCGCGAATGGTACGAAGACGACCAATTACACGAATAAAACAGGAAGATTCGTTTTATCTTCGTGACATTCGGATCATTCGTGCAATTCGTGTTAAAGGTTTTATTTCGGCTCGTACAGGTCAACCGTGACGAAGGAATTGGGGCAGCTGGGCCGACGCGGTTTCAAGGCGCAGGATGAAGCGTTCTTCAGGAGAGGTGATCGCGTCGGCGTTCCCGGAGGAAGGCGCAGGCGGTGTGTCGGGGCTGTAGACGAACAGGTGAAATGCCACTGAGGTGACCGGTCGATCGGGAAGCGGCAGCCGTTCGATCTCATTCACGAACTCGATCCACCGGTCCGCCATCCGTATTTGCAGGGCCGTATCCTGCGCCGTCAAATAATCGGCCACTGTTCCCGCCGGCTTGGCCGCAAGACCGTCGCAGATATTCCGCCCCGGCATGACAAGCCTGGATTGAATGCCATCGAACACGCGACCGATCGGGAAAAGCCTGCATGCCAGCGGCCGGGCCTTATAGATGCGACAGCCCTCTTTTGCCCAGAAGTGACAGGCGGGGTCGCGCGGCAGCATGACCAGAGGGAAGCCCTCCGCCCGTTCCGTATCGACAATATCGAGCAGGTCCTCATAGCTCATGTTGCGTTCGCGGCAGATGAGCGCGATCTCGTAGGGATTAAGGACGATGGGAGCGCTTGCCTTGCAGCAGTTCGAATCGCAGCCGCCGGCCCCGCACGACAGCTGCAGCAGCTCGGTTTCCGCAAGCACCGCGGCATCGGCTCCGGCGATCCTGATTGATGTTGAAGGATTGTTTGACATCAGTAATAAAAAAACAGAACTAAATATGCCGCAATGGTCAAGAAGAGGGCCACACTGAGACACCCTCGACAGGATCCTTCAGGGCAAGCTCGGCACGAAAATATTCAAAAGAGGTTTATTATTTACTCAGTAATGAATTCTTCGCGTTTTTCTTTGCGTCTTGGAGCCTTCGTGGCCGAATTTTGTCTCTCAGGTTCCTACTTCGTGATCAATCTTCCGCCCGATTTAGCATGCCACACCACGAGAAGAGGACTGGCGACGAATATCGACGAGTAAGTACCCACGATCACACCCATGAGCAGCGCGATCGAGAAGTCATGCAACACCTCGCCGCCGAAGAGTACGAGTGGAATAAGCACGATGACCACCGTGAGCGAGGTGATGATGGTCCTGGACAGCACTTCATTGATGCTGTTATTCACCAGCTGCGGAAGCGCGTCTTTCTTGTTGCGCTTCAGGTTCTCCCTGATCCGGTCGAAGACGACCACGGTGTCCGTAAGCGAATACCCCGCAAGCGTGAGCAATGCCGTAACGATCAGCAGGTTGATCTCCCAGTTCAGAATATAGAAGATGCCGAGCACGGCGAGCACATCATGAATAGTTGCGATGGCAGCAGCAACGCCGAACTTGAATTCGAACCGGAACGCAATATAGAGAATGATCGCGATCATCGAGACCGTGATGGCCACCAGCGCGTCGCGCTGTACCGCCTTGCCAATGACCGGCCCGATCTCCATGATGCTTTCGACCTCAAAAGCATTGTTCGGAAACTCCTGCTTGAAAAGGTTCTGGATCTTATCCGATGTCCCCTCGGACTCCCGGACCCTGATCAGGATTTTGTTCCCTTCCCCGACCTGCTGGATCGAGGCGCCCACGAACCCGCTCTTATCGAGGGCGGCGCGCGCTTTCTCGACCGGCATCGGTTCCTTGAAGCTGAGCTGCATCGTGGTGCCGCCCACGAAGTCGATGCCCAGGTTCGCCTTGCCCCGGCCGACCTGGATCAGGCCGATGATGCCGAGGGCGATCAGCAGGCCCGAGACCGTGAACGAGATGTTCTTCCACCCCATGAAATTGATATTTGTCTTATGCAATATTTGAAGCATTTCAACCTCCAACATACATTTATTTTAACCACAGAGATCACCGAGAGCTCAGAGGATTACTTTTATAAAAAAGTCCCGAGCTCTGTGTCTCTGTGGCAATTTTTGCTTATTTTATCTTTAAATACTCAGTTTCTCCAGTTTCCATTTCGAATTGATGATATCGAAGATCACCTTGGTGCCCACGAGGGCGGAATACAGGTTGATGATGATACCGAGGCTGAGTGTCACCGCGAACCCTTTAATGGCTCCCGTGCCGAACAGGAACAGCGCTGCTGCCGTAATAAGGGTGGTCACATGCGAGTCAAGGATCGTAAGGAACGCCTTGTCATACCCCGAGTCGACCGCGGGCCTCGGTTGTTTTCCGGCGCGGATCTCCTCACGAATGCGCTCGAACATCAGCACGTTCGAGTCCACACCCATGCCGATGGTGAGAATGATGCCTGCAATGCCCGGCAGCGTGAGCGTAGCGTTCAAGAGTGCCATGGCGCCCAGGAGAAGGACCATGTTCAGGACCACGGCGTAGTCCGCGATGAGCCCCGACATCCGGTAGTAAACAACCATGAAAACGAGGACGAACATTCCGCCGAACAGCGCCGCTTTCACGCCTTTGTCGATGGAATCCTGTCCGAGAGACGGGCCGACGGTCACGTTCTGCACGATCTTCATGGGGGCTGGAAGTGATTCCCGCAGAACGATCGCGAGCTTCGCGGCCTCGTCGTGAGTGAAGTTTCCGGTGATCTGGGCGTTCCCGCCGCTGATCCGGTCCTGGATCCGCGGTGCGGAGTATACAACCCCGTCCAGCACGATCGCGAGCTGCTTGCCGACGTTTTCGCCGGTGACGCGATCGAAGATCTTCGCTCCTTCGTTGTCGAATGAAATGGAGATCGCCGGTTTGTTGAATTGATCGATGCCGACCTTGGCCTCTTTCAACCGGTCGCCGGTCAGGAGTGTCTGGCTGTAGACAAGATACGGCCGCTTGTTGACCTTCCCGCTCTCGTCAACGTCCTCACCGTAAAGGACTTCGCTGCCAGCAGGGACCTGACCAGCCAACGCCTTCTGCAGGTCACCCGTCGTGTTCAGAAGCTTGAACTCCAGCCTCCCGGCGGTCTTGATGAACGCGATCGCCTCCTGCGGGTTTTTCACGCCCGGAAGCTGCAGGGCTATCTGATCGTTCTCCTGCCGGTAAATGGCCGGTTCCGCCACACCGTACTTGTCCACCCTCCGGCGGGTGCGGTCGAGCGCCTGCGTCACGGCCCACTCCTTAAGCCGCCTGACCTCGGCCGCCTTCATGGCATAAACCAGTTCGCCCTTGGCACGGTTCTTTATCTCGACGATGGCATAGTTGTCCTTTACGAGCTTCTCGACCTGATCGGCGAGTGAATCGTCAAACCTGGCGATGATGTCCTGTCCCGTTCTGCTGAAGACCGCCGCAAGCTTCTGCGACGACGCAGAGGTCTGGAGGTCGGCCACGATATTGTCCACGGACGACTCAACTGCCTTGGCAGTGTCAACTTCCATCACCAGGTGGCTGCCGCCCCTGAGGTCGAGTCCTAGCGAGATCTTGGGAACGCTCTGCCTCCACCAGTCCGGCAGCCCGGCCGACAATGGCGTTGACGGTATGAACAAAAACAGCGCTACCGCGACCGAGAGGGCGATAAGCGCCACTCTCCATTGAATACTCTTCTTCATACACTTCCTCCTCAGATTCAATTAGCCACGGATGAACACGGATTATGGTCTCATTACGAACTACGATTGTCACAAGGAACGTTTCGTAACGTTCAAATCAGTTGAATTCGACCGTATCCGTGTCTATCTGTGTCCATCAGTGGCAAAAAAGATTTTGACTTTACTTTTTCCCTTCTTCAGGCTTCACGACATCACCCACTGATCCCCGGGTCACCTTCACCTTGACGCCTTCGGCGATCTTGACCGTGAGCGTATCGGTGTTGACCCCCTCGACCGTGCCGTAGATCCCGCCGGCGGTGACGATCTCATCGCCTTTTTTGATCGCTTCCAGCATTGCCTTGTGCTCTTTCATCTTCTTCTGCTGCGGGCGGATCATGATGAAGTAGAAGATAGCGAAGATCACGACCATCATGATGATGCCCTGATACCCGCCGCCTCCCTGCGCCGCCGCATCGCCTCCCGGTGCTCCCATTGCGTAAGCCGTTGCGATAAACATTATAGTACCTCCTTAAGATCGATGTAAGTTTCAAATTTAAAAATGCAAAAGGTGAAATCGAACCATATCCCCGATAAGAGCACTCGGGGATGACTGAAACAGTGCGTCGATATTGTCATTCCCGAAGGTTCTATCGGGAATCCGGTTTTTGTTAACTGTCCTGCGATTCTCTTTTAGCCAGAAATTCTTTTTTAAACTCCCTGAACTTCCCCTGCTCGATGCTCAGCCTGACGTTTCGCATCAGGTTGAGATAGAAATAAATATTATGGATCGTCCCAAGCCGCAAGGCCAGGGTCTCACTTGCATTGAACAGATGCCGCAGATAAGCCCGGGTGAAGTTCCCGCAGGTATAACAGCCGCAACCGGGATCGATCGGCTGATGATCGCGTTCGTATCGGGCATTCCTGATGATCACTTTACCGAACGAGGTAAAGAACGTTCCGTTCCGCGCGTTCCGCGTCGGCATGACGCAGTCGAACATGTCAATGCCGCGGTCGACCCCCTCCACGAGGTCTTCCGGCGTCCCGACCCCCATCAGATACCGGGGCTGGTCAACGGGCAGCGAAGGGACCGTCGCCGACAGCATCTCGTACATAAGGGGCTTGGTCTCGCCCACGGACAGTCCGCCGATCGCATATCCGTCGAAGCCTATATCAACAAGCGCCTCAGCGGAGTGCCTTCGCAGATCGGGGTAGATCCCGCCCTGCACAATACCGAACAGGGCCTGGCCCGTGTTTTTTTTCGCATCACGACATCGCTTTGCCCAGCGAAGCGTGCGCTCAAGCGACTCATGGGCATAGTCACGGGTCGCCGGGTACGGCGTACACTCGTCAAAGACCATGATGATGTCCGCGCCGAGCGCCTCCTGGATCTCCACCGCATACTCGGGAGTTATCAGATGCTTGGCGCCGCCGTCGATGGGGGACTGGAACGTCACCCCCTCTTCCGTTATCTTCCTGAGCTCCGCAAGGCTGAAGACCTGGAACCCCCCGCTGTCCGTAAGGACCGGTCTGTTCCAGCCCATAAACTTCTGGACCCCGCCGAACGACCGTATCAGCTCATGACCCGGCCTCAGGAACAGATGGTACGTGTTCGAAAGGATGATCTCCGCGCCAAGGTCCACGAGGTCTGCCGGCGAGAGCGTTTTGACCGTGGCCTGCGTGCCCACGGGCATGAACACAGGCGTATTGACATCGCCGCGTGAGGTCGTTATCTTTCCACGACGGGCTGAGGACTCAGGGTCTTTATTTATTAAAGAAAAACTAAACATTGCAGGGTCCGGGGTCCGGGATACGGGGTCCAGGTTTTTTATGCCTGCGCTGGCCCCTGAACCCTGACTCCTGTCCCCTATTTTTTCTACATTCTCTCCGGTGCATTCACACCCAGTATCTTGAGCGCGCTCTGGATCACCGTCTTCACCTGTTTCATGAGGAACAGTTTAACGGCGGTCCGCCCGAGGTCCTCCGTAATGACCCGGTGTTTAAAATAATAATTATGCAGCAGCCCGGCGAGGTCCTGCAGATAGAACGTCAGCCGGTGCGGCTCGTACGCCAGTGCGGCCTCTTCGATGACTTCGGGATACTTCGCAAGCGCCTTGATGATATTCCGCTCTTCCCCAAGCTCAAGGAGCGAAAGGTCAACAGCGTCACGCTTCGGGATGCTGACGTTCCTTGTCTCTGCCTCGCGGAACAGGCTCGCGAGCCGGGCGTGCGCGTACTGAACGTAGTATACCGGGTTCTCCCGCGACTGCTCCTTGGCGATGTCGAGGTCAAAATCCAGATGGCTGTCTGATCGACGGGTGAGGAATATATACCTCGCAGCGTCGCTGCCGACATCCTGCACCACATCCCGGAGCGTCACGAAGTTCCCTGCCCGCTTCGACATGGGAACAGGCTGACCGTGTCGCAGGATCGAAACGAGCTGGACCAGCACAACATGCAGAGAATCCCTGGGGTGACCGAAGGCCTGGATCACCGCTTGCACGCGCGGTATGTAGCCATGATGGTCGGCTCCCCAAATGTTCACGAGCGTGGTGAAGCCCCGGCCAAGTTTATTCCGGTGATAGGCAATGTCCGTGGCAAGGTAGGTGTAGCTCTTGTCCTTCTTCGTCACCACGCGGTCCTTGTCATCGCCGAATGTGGTCGAGCGCAGCCACAGGGCCCCATCCTGCTCATAACAGTTCCTGCTTTCCATGAGTTCATCGATGGACCGTTGCACAGAGCCGTCCTTGAGCAGCGCTGCCTCGCTGAACCAGGTGTCGAACCGCACACCAAAGGCCTCAAGGTCTACCCTGATATCGGCTAGCATCGTTTCTTTCCCGTAGTCGCTGAACTGGCGGACACACTCCTCGAACGGAACATTCAGGTAATTTTTGCCGTGAAGCTTGATAAAGCCCTGGGCGATCTCCTCGATGTAGCTTCCGTGGTATCCATCGTCGGGAAACGGCACCTTGATGCCGAGCGACTGCTGATACCGAGCATAGACGGACTGCGCAAGGAGCCGGACCTGCCGGCCTGCGTCATTGATGTAGAACTCCCGGGTGACATCGTACCCTGTCGCGGCAAGCAGGTTCCCCAGGGCATCGCCGACCGCCGCGCCCCTGCCGTGCCCGACGTGAAGTGGTCCGGTCGGGTTCGCGCTCACGAACTCCAGGAGCACCTGTTCGCCTTTGCCGATGTTCTTTAGTCCGTAACCGGGGCCTTCCGAATCTATTTCAAAGAGCGTTTTTCTCCAGCGGTCCTGCTTGAAGGTAAAATTGATGAAGCCGGGCCCTGCGATCTCGGTCTTCGCAATGATCCCGTCTTCGTCCTGGATATTGGCAACAATGATCTCGGCAATCTTCCGAGGGGGCTTGGACTCCGGCTTCGCCAGGGTCATGGCAAGCGTGGTGGCAAGATCACCGTGGCTCTTTTCTCTCGGGGTATCGAGAGTAATTATCGGCAGCGTCTCGAGCCTTAGTTCACCCTTTTCTTTGGCCCGGGTAAGGGCACGGGACAGGATTTCAGTCAGGGTTTGTTTCATGAATTATTTTTCCTCACCCTGACCTTCTCCCCGCCGGAGCGAGGTGAGGGGGAAGCGAGCTTCCGACATCAGATCATGAATTACCCGTGAAATAGGCAATTCCGTTGCATTACAAGCAAGAAAGTATATCGTATCTTCAAAAAAAGTCAATAAAATAATCCCTTTACTTAGCAAAATCGGTGTGGTATTTTAGAATAAGAGGAGTGAATCAGCATGTGGGTCCAGATGAATGTAAATACCGTCCTCTTTGACAGCAGGAACAGCAGTTATATCGTCGTGTTGAAGGATGAAACAGGAAAAAAGATCCTGCCGATCTGGATCGGGGCCGCGGAGGGAAACTCCATTGCCCTGGCCATGAGCAATGTCAAACCTGCCCGTCCCCTCACCCATGATCTGATCGTCAGTATATTCGACCGCCTGGAGGTCGAGATAGCCCGTGTCGTCATCAGCGACCTTATTGACAACACGTTCTATTCATCGCTCTATCTTCTTCACAATAACAAGGAGTTTCATATCGATTCCCGGCCCAGCGACGCCATCGCGCTCGCGATCCGGATCAATGCGCCTGTATTTGTGGAAGAGGAAGTGATCGCCAAGCAGGACTCGACGACGCTCGACACCTGGATGAAGAACCTCGGAGAAGGCGGGGGGACGGAATATAATGCGTAAACGGTCAGAAATCTATCCTGATCGCTGACCGTTATTGGAAATTGAAGATTGGAAATTTTAAAATGTAAATTTTCAAACACAAAGCCCTTTAAATCGGCCTTCCGCCTGTCCCGGCGTTTTCGCAAGAGCCGGGGAAATCCACTTTCCGCAATGAGATCATATCCCCCACCTCGGCGCCAGATCGTTCTCGACCCCCATGCAGTCCAGTACCCTTCCCGCGATGAAATCCACCATGTCCGAAATGTGCTCGGGGTGATGATAGAATGCGGGCATGGCCGGAATAATGTGGCAACCCAGCTCTGAGAGGGCGAGCATGTTCCTGAGATGGATGGCCGAAAGCGGCGTCTCGCGCGGCACGAGGACCAGTTTCCGTTTCTCCTTGATCATCACGTCCGCGGCACGCTGAATAAGGTTCGACGCGAAGCCATGCGCGATCGCCGCCAGCGTCTTCATGGAACAGGGGACCACGACCATGGCGTCAACCTTGACCGACCCGCTCGCGATGGTCGCGTACATGTAATCTTCATCAAAGTACGTGACCTGTCCTTCTTTGGCCCCGAAATGCCTCTCGATCTCGAATTGGACATCGGTCTCCGAGCCTTTAAGCTTGAGTTCCGTTTCATCATGCAGGATGGATAACCCTTCACCGGAAATACAAATGAAGATATTGTGGCCGTTTTTTATGAGGATCTGAAGCACCCGGTAGGCGTAAGGTGCGCCTGATGCCCCGCTGATCGCTACAGTATACGTTGACATGCGTTTATCTCCTTTATTGAGTTCGGCGGGTACGGAACGCGCCCAGTGAATTCAGAACGCAAGACATCGTTCAAATCACAAAGGGAATGAACATCTTCGTTCTCTTCATGTAGTCTCCATAAGGAGCTCCAAAAAACTCCATGTTCTCCCTCTCTTCCACCTTTGACGCCACGACCAGGTTGAACGTCACGATGACGGCCAGCGTGGCTGCCAACCAGGATGGGGCCTTCAAAAAAACGCCCCATGTCAGCAGGAGGAGCGAGGTAATAAGTGGATGCCGGATGCGCTTATAGGCCCCCACCGTGACCAGCACGGTCGTTTT
>JBARBN010000200.1:0-2015 GCA_049793155.1 Nitrospirota bacterium | reverse complement strand
CGTGATCCGCCTTCATCCCGAGGATATCGGCGCGCATTACAACCTTGGGTTGATCTATGGAAAACTGGGCCGTCCCGAGGAGGGCGCCCGGGAATTCGAGGAATTCGGGCGATTGAACGCCCTTCGGGAGCGGGTTCCGTGAAGACTGTTACTGCGATCGAGCCGAAAAAGGCAGGCAAGCGTGAACTGGCCATCCTGTTTGTTCTGGGAAGCGTTGTCCTTTTGCTCACCGCCACGACTTTTATGCGAAACATGACCTGGCTCAGTGATCTCACTTTGTGGAAGGATGTGATCAGAAAAAGTCCTGACAATGTCCGGGCGCATTACGCGATCGGACTCTTCTATCAGAATCAGGAGAATTTCGCCGAGGCTATCAGGGAATACCAGACAGTTCTCAGTCTGGATCCCTCTTACGACAAGGCGCGCGATAATCTCGGTGTGGTCTTTGGAAAACTGGGTCGTTTTGAGGAGGCCAAGGAGGAGTTTCTGAAGGTGCTTCGACAGAATCCGCTTGAAAAAGCCGCCCACAGCAATTTGGGCGCTGTCTACGTTAAGCAAGGCCGTCTGGACGACGCGCTGGCGGAATATCGAAGCATTCTTGAGTCCGACCCCGCTAATGCTGCGGCGCATTACGGGCTGGGCAACGTTTATCAGGAAATGGGACGTTTGGACGAGGCTGTCCGGGAATATCAGACAGTTCTGGAGTTCAATCCCGACAATGCCGAAGCGAGAAACAACCTGGGTATGCTTTACGGAAGCCGGGGCAACTGGACGGCAGCCGTAGAGGAGTTTCAAGCGGCAATACGAAACCAGCCCGATGACACCGAGGCATACAACAACCTGGGGATTGTCTATGCAAAGCAGGGCCGGTTCGATGACGCCGTCGGTATGTTTCGGCACGCACTCCAGCATGGGCGGGAAAACGCTGAAATTCATAATAATATAGGTTTAGTTTACCGTCTTGAGGGGCGGTATGAAGATGCCCTCGCGGAATTCCAGATCGCCCTGAGTATCGACCCCGGCCATGCGGCTGCACGCTCTTCCCTGGAACAGTTGTCGCAGGTATTGCAGGAGAAGAAACGGGCGCATTAACCGCGATTCGGCCCTGCTTTTTTCAGAGAAATCCTTCGTCGGCCGGCAGCCTTCGGGGGGAAGAAAGGACAGGATTTCATGCCCGCCGTACAACGGACCATCCTTGCCCCGGATGAACATCCTCGAACGGGATTTTTCAACAGTTCTCTTTTCCACGTTCTGCTGCTGATAATTGCGGCACTGGCCGTCTATTCCAATACGCTTCAGGTCCCATTCCAGTTCGATGATCCCACCAATATTACGGACAGCCCCCTGGTCCGGAATGTCCGCAATTTCGAGAACTGGGATGTGCTTATGCAATCGCGGTCGCTCAGCAATCTCACCCTTGCGCTGAACTTCCGGTTCAACGGTACGGCGGTTGCCGGCTATCACATCGTCAACATCCTGATTCACCTTGTCAACGCTCTGCTCGTTTATGCTCTCGTTGGGTTGCTCTTCCGGACCCCCGTATTGCTCCGGTCTTCGTTAAAGAAACATGCAGGCCTCATTGCCCTTTTTGCGGCACTCCTCTTCGTCACGCATCCGGTCCAGACGGGCGCGGTCACCTATATTGTCCAGCGCCTGGCCTCTCTCGCGACCCTCTTCTTCCTCGCCGGCATCTCGGCCTACCTGAACTCGCGGTTTGCAACCGAGGACCGCCGTTCGAACATGGTCCAGTCCTTCTGGTATGTGGTTGCTCTTGTCTCGGCTGTCCTTGCGATGAAAAGCAAGGAAACGGCATTCACGCTTCCGATCATGATATGCCTGGCCGAGTTTCTCTTCTTCACCGGTGGTTTGCGAAAAAGGATCGCTTTTCTGCTGCCCTTTCTTCTGACCATGCTGATCATCCCGTTCTCCCTGATCGGGACGGGAAAGCCGCTTGGCGATCTGGTGGGCGATGTGAGCAAGGTCACGCGGCTCGAAACAAACCTGCCGAGAACAGA
>JBARBN010000199.1:0-3244 GCA_049793155.1 Nitrospirota bacterium | reverse complement strand
TTCACGAGCAGCGGTTTGTGCACGCGGTACTCCGGCATCATGGGCCGGGCCGGGAATGCACCGGCCTTCATCTCCTTCCCGTACAGAAGCCAGATGACCGCGACGCTCACCGCGAGTCCTGCAAGAGCGACCGGAAAGAGCGCACCGAGAAAGGACAGGTAGGGTATCTTCGAATATATGCCGATGAGCATGTTCTGCGGATTGCCGGTCACGGTCATGACGCTTCCGATGTTCGACGACGTGGCAAGCGCGAGCAGATACGGCATGGGGTTCACTCCCAGCTGGATCGTTACCTCGAGGATGATCGGCGTATAGAGCAGGCAGATCGTATCGTTCACGAACAACGCGGACAGCAGGCCGGACGACAGCACCACCAGGATGAGAAGCTGGAGCGGCGTCTTTGCAAGCGAGAGCATCTTGTCCGCCATGAGCTCGAAGAACCCCGCCGTGCGGAGATAGACCGTGATGATCATCATCCCGAGGAGCAGCAGGAGCGTGTGCATATCGATGGCGCTGAACGCCTGATCCAGGGTAAGCACGCCGAAGACGACCATCAGCACCGCGCCCACGAGCGCGCCCGCGGGCCGGTCGATCTGCAGGCGCGGGATCTGGCGCAGGCCGATGAACAGGTAGGTGATGATGAAGATGACGAGTGCGGTGATCATGGTTGCCGGTTTATCGGAATTAATTTCTTCTTCAAGAAATTTTTTCGCAGAGGAGCGAAGTTCGCGGAGAAAAACTAAATAAATTCCGGGTTAAAACCGAGACTTAAAGGTTTTGACTAAACTCTGCGTCCTCCGCGTGCTCCGCGAGAGACGCCCTTTCGGTTCCGGTTTGTTCGGGCTAGGTATTGGGGATTTCTCCCATTTTCACCGCCTTGGTGATCGTAGCGATCCCCATGGTCATCGAATGGGCGGTGATGTCGGAAAAGCCGCACTGGGCGATTAGACGGTTGAACGCCTCGGGCGAGTAAAAGGTGTCTATGGAGCGCGGAAGATAAACATAGGGCTTGGCCTTCTTCATCACCAGCATTGCGATGGCGGGCATGATCTTGAACGTATACCATTCATACGGCACGCGAAACCAGGCAGCGCGGGGTTTCGTGAGTTCGAGGCAGACGAATTTTCCACCGGGTTTCAGCACCCGCTTGAACTCCTTCAGAGCCATCTCGGTGTCGGGGATGTTCCTTATCCCGAAGGCCACGGTGACGGCATCGAAGGTATTGTCCGGGAAAGGGACCTTTTTCGCGTCAGAGTAAATGAAGGAGACGTTCTCGTGGTGAGGGCCTACTTTGACCTTCGCGAGCTCGATCATCTCCTTGCAGAAATCGGCGCCCGTGACCGATCCCCGCGGACCGACGCGCCGCGAGAGCAAAAAGGCCATCTTGCCCGTGCCGGTGCAGACATCCAGCACCTGATCGCCTTTGAGGATGCCGGATCGGGACACGGCCTTTGTGCGCCAGATGTGATCAAATCCGAAGCTGAAGCCGCTGGTGAGCATATCGAGATGCGGCGCCACCGTGGTGAAGATATTTTGAATATAGCGGTCTCTTTGTTTTAACAGCATATCAGTACCTTCTCCCCCGGTATGACGAGTATGCCTCCCGGCAACATGACGCCGGATACTATACCACACAGTTTCCTATATTTCAACAGGCTGTTATTCCCGTCATGGGAGACCTCTTGTAGCGTCCCATTTCTGTCATTCCCGCAGCGATTCTGAGCGGGAATCTGGTTCCGGATGCCCGAAAAACCATCTCCCCGATAGAAACGTTCGGGGATGACAAACAGTTTTGCAAGAGCCTCCGTCTTATTGGGGCTGCGAGGGAATCCCTGCCCTCACCCTACCACGTTATATTCCCGCACGCGGTACTTTGCGCCGAGCTCTTCGGCGATCTTGCGGCAGGCCTCGATGTCCACACCCGGCGCGGAGACCACGGAAGCCGTTACATCGGGGATATACTTCTTCGCCTCGCGGATGAATTCCTTGACCGCTTCGTAGGTCGGCGCGCCGAACTGGGGCTGTGAAAGCTTCTCATAGACCTCGGCGTTCTGTGCATTCAGGCTCACGCTCACTGCGTCCACAAGCCCGGCCAGCTCGGGCAGAACGTTCCGCTTGTGAATAAGGTTCGCATGGCCGTTCGTGTCGATTCGAACCTTGCCGCCGAGCCGCTTCACCTCTGCGGCCACGGCCTTCACCACATCGAGCCTGATAAGCGGCTCTCCGTATCCGCAAAACACGACCTCGTCATACCGCTTCGGGTCTCCGATCTCCCTGATGAGCTCATCCGCCGAGGGCTCTTTGCGCAGCCTGAGATTATGCCCCTTCACGAAATCGGTGTGGTACCGCACGCAGAACGTGCAGGCCGCGGTGCATTGGTTCGTGATGTTGAGATAGAGCGAGTTCCGTATGGGATAGGTTATCTGGCCGCGATCGGGTATCGTGCCGATGCCGAAGAGCTGCATGGCATTGAAGCTCGTGATCCTGGCAACGTCGTCGAGGGTGAGCCCCTTGATCTTGGCGACCGCCTCTGCCGTGTGGCGCACGAAAGCGGGCTCGTTTCTCTTGCCGCGCATCGGGACGGGAGCAAGATAGGGGGCGTCCGTCTCGACCAGCAGGTGTTCGATCGGGACCTGGCGCACGACCTCGCGCAGGGCCTCCGCCTTGGGAAACGTGACCGGTCCCGCGATGGAGATCAGGAACCCCATCTCAATGAAGGTTTTCGCCAGCTTCACGTCGCCGGAAAAGCAGTGCATGACGCCGCCGAGTCCGGGCGCCCATTCTTCTTTCAGGATCCGGAGCATGTCCTCGTGGGCTTCGCGGTCATGAACGATGATGGGGAGCTTGAGCTCGCGCGCCTCGTGCAGCATGTCGCGGAATTTTCTTTTCTGGTCCGTGCGGAGCGAATGCTCGTAATGATAGTCGAGCCCGATCTCGCCGTACGCCACGACCTTCTGGTGCTGCGCAAAATGCCTGATGATCTCGTAGGCGGGATGAAGGATGTCCTTCACCTCGTGGGGGTGGATGCCGATGGCGGCGTAGATGAAATCGTACTTGTCCGCGAGCATCACCGCGTCGCGACAGGACTCGACCGTCGTGCCGATGGTCACGATATACTCGACGCCCGCCTCGCGCGCCCGTTTGATCACGTCATCGCGGTCTTCATTGAATTCGCGCATCTCAAGATGCGCGTGGGTATCTATCAACATGCTCTCAACCTTTTCTCAAGAAAAACATAATTAAC
>JBARBN010000198.1:0-18570 GCA_049793155.1 Nitrospirota bacterium | reverse complement strand
TTGATCGGTCATAAAGGAGTCTATGGTCGTTACCGGAGCGAAACAAAAACACTGGAATGAGATGGTCGGCTTGCTGCTCTTCGCCATTGGGTTGCTGATCACGCTCAGCCTGGTCTCGTACAATACGGTAGACCCATGCTTCAGCGTCTCTGGTACAGGCGCAGGGGTCCGGAACACCATCGGTATCGTCGGTGCCTATCTCGCCGACGCGCTGCTCCATCTCTTCGGTCTCTCCGCATACGTGATCCCGCTTCTCATGTTCGGGTATTCCCTGTTCTTCACTTTTGGGGGGGAGGCGGTACATCCGCTTCTCAAGAAAATCGGCGGCGTCATATTCTTCATCTCCGTGGGCGCATTTTTCGGGCTGGGGAGTGAAACGACACGGCTTTTCGGCGAGCCCGTACCTTCAGGCGGCATGCTCGGCGGCTTCATCGCACGCCTTCTTGTTTCCGGATTTTCCGGCATCGGCGCCTATATCATCACGCTTACAGCTATGCTCAGTGCTCTCATGCTGCTCACGCCTTTTTCTCCGCTCAAGGCACTCGCATGGCTGCGCGCCCTGAACGGACGAATGATGGAGCAGCTCGATATTCTGATAAGCGTGTATCGCGGACGCAGAGAAAAGGCGCGTGAAGTAAAAAAGCGACCCGCGGCGCCAAAGGAACCACCGACGATCGTCGACACCCGGAAAAAGACGGAGCTTCAAGCCCCGCTGCCTATGGTAAAGCCGGAAGGGCCACCGAAGCCCGTCCAGATGAGCTTCGAGGGCATGGGGACCAAAGAGCAGAAGGAAGGCAAGGACGCCTACCAGCTGCCATCCCTTGATCTGCTTGATATCATTCCGCCAGCGGTCAAAAAGGTCTCGGCGAAGGACATGGAGGCCCATTCAGAGCTTCTGCAACACAAACTTCAGGACTTCGATATTGAGGGCCGTATTTCCCATGTCTATCCCGGTCCCGTGGTCACCATGTTCGAGTTCGAGCCGGCTCCGGGCGTGAAGGTGAGCAGGATCGTGAACCTGTCGGATGACCTGGCGCTTGCCATGAAGGCCGGGAGCGTGCGCATCGTAGCGCCACTTCCGGGCAAGGCGGCGGTCGGCATCGAAGTGCCGAACAACACCCGCGAGACGGTCTACTTCCGCCAGATCCTCGAGACCCCGGAGTACCAGTCGAACAAATCGAAGCTCAAGATCCCCCTGGGCAAGGATATCTTCGGCGCGTCGGTGATCGGCAGCATTGACAAGATGCCGCACATGCTCGTGGCAGGCGCCACCGGGTCGGGCAAGAGCGTTGCAATCAACTCCATCATTCTGGCGATCCTGTACAATGCACGGCCGAGCGAGGTAAAACTCGCCCTGATCGACCCCAAGATGCTCGAGCTCTCGGTGTATGAAGGCATCCCGCACCTGCTTTCGCCGGTCGTCACCCAGCCCAAGAAAGCAGCAGAGACCCTCCGGGCAATCGTGGCCGAGATGGACCGAAGGTACCGAACAATATCTGAGAAGGGGAACAAGAATATCGATTCCTATAACAAGGCTGTTCCCGAGGCCGAGCGGCTCCCCTACATCGTCGTGATCATCGATGAGCTCGCGGACCTCATGATGACGGTGGCGCGCGAGGTCGAGGACTCCGTCATGCGCCTCGCACAGATGGCGCGGGCCGCAGGCATCCACCTTATCGTGGCGACCCAGCGGCCAAGCGTGGACGTGATCACCGGCCTTATCAAGGCGAACCTGCCGGCAAGGATATCCTTCCAGGTTTCATCCAAAACCGATTCGCGCACTATCCTCGATGCGAACGGCGCCGAGAACCTGCTCGGCATGGGCGACATGCTCTTCCAACCGCCCGGTTCGTCCCACATCATCCGGGCCCACGGGTGCTTCGTATCAGAGGCTGAGATCAAACGCGTGGTGGAGTTCGTCAAGAAGCAGGCCAAGCCGAACTACGAGCTGCTCCAGCAACGGGCAAAAGAGATCGTCGAGGCGCAGGTCGCACAGGTCGAGGAAAGCGAGCGGGACGAACTATATCAGCGGGCCGTGGAACTGGTCCAGCTGAACGGCCAGGCATCCACGTCCTTTATCCAGCGCAGGCTCCGTGTTGGCTACAACCGGGCGGCACGCATGATCGAGATGATGCAGGAGGATGGTATTGTCGGGGCTGCTGACGGATCCAAACCACGCGAAGTGCTTGTGCGCAAGAACATGGACGGGACCATGAATGATCTGGACGAGTTGTAGGCATAATCTATGTTCCATCCACCCGCGTAAGCCACGCGGACATTTGTTTTGCCGCCCGGGTCATTTTTGAAAAACAGCCCTTGTCAATTCAGTCGTAATAGGCTATAGTTTCATCAATGCAGCACCATTCTATCACACGGGAGGGAAAGACATGGCAAAGGCAATGACGAAGTCACAGTTTGTATCGAAGCTCGCAGAAAAGGCGTCGCTTACCAAGAAGGCAGCCGGAGAGATATTGGATTTCATCGCGCAGGTGGCCTATAAAGAGGCAAAGAACACCTTCACACTGCCCGGGCTCGGCAAACTCGTGCTCGTACAGCGCAAAGCCCGCATGGGCAGAAACCCGGCAACCGGCGAAGCCATCAAGATAAAGGCAAAGAAGGTCGTCAAGTTCCGGGTTGCCAAAGCCGCCAAAGATGCAATCCTCGGTTAAGAATAATCATTCCCCCGCATGACCAGGCCCGCTCACGAAACGAGCGGGCTTTTTTACTTGAAAATCGCGCCGCGAGCCTGCTGGATTTCAATTTGCGAAGAAGCAACACTCGGCCTGCCTCATTCCTTTGTCCTTTTGAACACACGAATTTCCACGTCAACATCCAATACCAGCCGAGCAAGCGCCTGAACCCTGGATTTTGTGCTCAGATCGATGTTCCAAAAATAGGGGGTCATCGCCAGCAGATCCATGATTTCCCCGGAGCTCTTCAGCTCGATCTGATAATTAATCCTGGTTTCAGTGAGAGGAGAGAAAAACTTCCTCGCCTGTTCGAGCATAGCCGATTGTGCATGTTCCCTGGCAATTGGATAAATGATCTCTCTCAGTCCGTTGAGGTGTCTGGGGCCGGGGCTTACAATCACGAGCTTGCCTGCCTGCTTGAGAATCCTTGAGAACTCGGCAACGTCCGCAGGCGAAAAGACGTTCAGAACAGTATCAAGTGATGCGGGAGCAAAGGGCAGATCAATGATGCTGGCAACAAACCAGTCCATTGTCTTATCGCGTTGAGTGGCGATACGGACCGCATATTTTGAAATGTCGACTCCGTAGTAGTCGATGGGGAACGGCTTCCCGGGGCCATGCGCAAGGTACTCCTTGAGGCGCTTGAGATAAAAGCCCTCCCCGCAGCCGGCGTCAAGAATGCTGACTGCGCGTCCGCTTTCGGAGCCATCGAGATTGCCGGACACCGCTTCATTGATGCCATCGGATATCCCGTTGTAATGACCCAGGTCCAGAAACCGCCGCCGGCTCCGGATCATTTCCGGGCTGTCTCCGGGCTCTTTTGAATGTTTCTTGTGAGCAAGCAGAAAATTGACATACCCCTGGCGGGCGGCATCAAAAGTGTGGTTTTTGGAGCATCGGTAGCCTTCCGCGGAGAGCAACAGGAGATTTCGGCAGACCGGGCATTGCAGGATGGAGTTCATCTGCCGTTACCACCATAGGTCCGTATTTCTTCCAGGAAGTCCTCTCCATACCGCTGAAGCTTCACATCTCCCACGCCGGATATTCTCCGCATCTCAGCAGAAGTCTTCGGGAACTGCCTGCACATCTCATGGAGCGTCTTGTCTGAAAATATAACGTAGGGAGGCACCTGGTTCCCTCCGGCAATCTTTTTTCTGATCGCGCGCAGCCGATCAAAGAGAGTCTCGTCATACCAACCGCCTTCGGCTGTTTTCCTGCGGCGCTCCTTTGTTTTCGCCTCTTCCCGCGTGAGACCGAACACCTCCTGTTTCCCGGCGAGTACTTCTAAGCCCCTGGGCGTGATCTTTAAGACCGGGTAACGATCCCCGTCCTGTCTGATTAATTCCTGGGCAAGGAGTTCGTTCACAATGTTGCGCCAGTGGTTTTTGTCCTGAAGCCTTCCTGCGCCGAAGGTCTTAAGCTCGTGATGCCGGAGTTCCCTGATGCGCCTGGTGTCCGCGCCAATAACGATGTCGATGATGTGGACGATACCGAACCGCTCGTTCACCCTCGCCATGGCAGACATAAGTATCCGGGCATCGGTTGAGATATCGATTCGGCTCACCGAGCCGGTGCAGATGTCGCAGGTTCCGCAATTATCCGCAGCATACACCTCGCCGAAAAAAGAGAGGAGCTGTTTTCTCCTGCATACATTATGCGAGGCGAACCGCACCGTCTGGTTCAACTTCTCCATGGCGATCGCGCGTTCCGCTTCGTCTTGAATCTTGTCGATGAAATATCGTATCTTCGGGATGTCGCCCCGGCTGAAATAGAGCAGGCAATGAGCCGGTGCATCATCGCGCCCCGCGCGGCCCGTTTCCTGGTAATAGGCCTCGATATGTCTCGGGAGATCAGCATGGACCACGAACCGGACGTTCGACTTGTCGATGCCCATGCCGAAGGCAATGGTCGCCACGATCACCGGGACCTCATCCCTGTTGAATGCCTCCTGGTTCTTCTCGCGCTCTTCGGCGGACAGACCGGCATGGTAGGGGAGCGCCTTAATGCCGCGGGATGCAAGGAAACCTGCTGTTGCCTCGACCGAGTCCCGGGTCGTCCGGTATATGATTCCCGACTCACCCGCGTGGGCGTTCAAAAATTCTAAAAGCTGTTGATCAACCCTGGCCTTGCTCTTAACCTGGTAGAAGAGGTTGGGCCGGTTGAACGACGCGCGAACGATATGAGGCGTCCTGAGGCCGAGCTTGCCGATGATGTCCTGCTGGACCTTCCGGGTCGCCGTGGCGGTAAAGGCGGCAACCGGGACGTTGGGAAACAGTTCCGGAATAGCGGAAAGGGCGAGATAATCGGGCCGGAAATCGTGTCCCCACTCGGAGACACAGTGTGCCTCATCGATTGCGAAGAGCGACAGGGGGATGCTCTTGAGCGTGTTGATCAATTGCGGCATGGCGAAGCGTTCCGGTGCGATGTAGAGAAGCTTGACCTGATCAGTCTTGAGCCTGCGCTCGATATTCGCCATCTCCCGCTGATCGAGCGAACTGTTCATGAACACGGCGGCAATTCCGTTTTCCCTCGCCGCGTCTACCTGGTCCTTCATGAGAGCGATGAGGGGGCTGATAACGACCGCTGTTCCCTCCAGCAAGAGCGCGGGGAGCTGATAACACAGGGACTTTCCGCCGCCGGTTGGCATGACCGCGAAGACGTCCCGTTGTTCCAGAATGTTATCTATGATGGCCTCCTGATTCGGACGGAAGGTTTCAAAACCGAAGACCGTGCGGAGGGTATGGTGGAGCGCGGAATTACCGGTCGGTGTGTGCGGGCTCATGGGGTCCCATGATAATCCCGGTTAACGGTCTTGTCAAGATTTGAAGACAAAAACAAATTTTCCAGCTTCTCAGCCTGTATCATTTATGGTATGATGCTTCAGTTGGGAGGACGATATGTTTGATTTTTGCATGCATTACAGAAGATTCCGTCTCGTTGCGGCGGGTCTCTTCATGCTGTTCATCGCGTCAGCCGCGATCACGCCTGCGTACTGCCAGACCTTGCAGGACGTAGTAGCCTCCGTGGAGAACCACTACCGGGACCTCACCGACCTCACCGCGAAGGTCATACAGAAAAACGTTCTCAAGTCCATCGGCAGGACTCAGAAATACGAAGGGACGCTGTTCATCAAGAGGCCGGGAAAGCTTCGGCTCGAGTATTCGAATGGACAGCTCATTCTCATCGACGGCAAGGCCGCGCTGTTTTATTCAAAAAAGAGCGAGCAGGTGATCAAGAAGACGTTCACGGATTTCGAGCACATGAACATCCCCGTGGCGTTCCTGCTCGGCGCTGCCCGAATCCGGGACGACTTCGATGTCCTGCAGGCGGATCCGAAGATGCCGCGCGAATTGGAGCTTCTACCCAGAAAGCGGGGGGCGGCTATGAAAAAGATGCGCCTTCGCGTCGATGAGGCCGGCCGGATTATGGATATCATGATCTTCGACAGGTCCGGGAACACGACCTCGATAACCTTTACGGACATCCGGGAAGGTGCGGGAGTCGACGATCAGCGTTTTGTCTTTACAGCCCCAAAGGGGACGGAGATCATCGAGCAATAGCTCGAATTGTAAATTGAAGATTGTAAATTGGAAATTGCAAATTTGGAATTTACAATTTCCAATATTCACTTTCCAATTACACCGGAGGTGTTTATGGCCGCAGAAAATTCATTTGATGTGGTTTCAAAGATCGATATGGCCGAGGTGACTAACGCGGTGACTCAGGCACTGAAAGAGATCGGACAGCGGTTCGACTTCAAGGGGAGCAAGTCCAATATAACGCAGGAGAAGGACGGCCTGGTGATCCTATCCGACGACGAGTACAAGCTCAAGAGCGTGATCGATATCCTGCAGGGCAAGCTCGTGAAGCGCGGAGTGCCGGTCAAAAACCTGTCATACGGCAAGGTGGAGGCAGCTCTCTCGGGCACGGTTCGCCAGCGCCTGACGCTGCAGCAGGGAATTCCCACGGACAAGGCGAAGGAGATTGTGAAGACGATCAAGGACTCCAAGATCAAAGTGCAGGCGTCGATCCAGTCGGACCAGGTGCGCGTATCAGGCAAGGACAGGGACAACCTCCAAGCGGTCATCCAGCTCCTCAAGGGAAAAGACTTCGGCGTCGAGCTCCAGTTTGAAAACTATCGCAGCACGTGACTCTCAAAAAGACTCACCAAGGTGGCAGACCGGAACACAGCTGTTTCCATGGTGCACCGGAATGCATGGCAAAGGATGATAAAGACGCGTGATGAAGAAATGGAGGGCGGCTGTACGTAATCATTAATAATCTTTCGCCCACTCCGCTCGCTATATTCAGTTGTTTTCCTCCTGTAATAATCGTGTCCCGAAGATAATTTTTTTCGTAGACGGGCAATGAACGCAGTTTAAGTTGCTTAACGACTGTTTGCGACAAAGAAACTTTTCCCATTCCATGCACCCGTCCTAACTGATGAATTAATCTTGCATTATTTGCTTAAACTGATATAATTTTGCAGTTTTGGTTTGTTAGGGAGAATTCATGAGCCTTGTCGGCAGGCTGGAAGACCTTGCGCTACCCGATATCTTCCAGATCATCAGTCTGAGCAAAAAAACCGGCACCCTCGTTGTCCGCAGCCGCAGGGGAACGGGAATGGTTGTCTTCAAGGACGGTCAGGTGATCCAGGCCGCGAGCGACAGTATTCGCGACTCGCTTGGGAATATCCTGGTGTCGCAGGGCATGCTGGATGAAGCAGCGTTGTCAAAGGCGCTGGCGTTCCAGAAGCGGGAGCCGGATAAACCGCTTGGCATGATTCTTACGGACATGGGAGCGGTTGCTGCGCAGACCCTTCAGAGCGTCATCCGCAAGCAGATCGAAGAGATCATTTACGATCTGCTCGATTGGGAGGGGGGATTCTTCAATTTTGAGCTCGGCGAGATCGTTCCCAAGGACACGATCGAGATCGATACCCAGGAGTTCCTCCTCAAATCCGGCATCAGCGCCGAATACCTTCTCATGGAGGGCACGCGGATCCTCGACGAGCGGCGGAAGGATGAGAAAAAACCCGCTGTTGCACGTCCCGTGCCCGCCCCTGCCGCCGCTTCACCATCACCTGCCGCATCTACAGCTGCCCCCGCACCCAAAGCCCCTCCTTCGCGTGTCAGTTATGAACCCGCCAAAGAGGAATTCCGGACTCGAATAGAAAAAGAAGGGCCCCGCAAGGATCTCACCGCGCTCAAGTCAATGTTCGACGAGCTCAGGTTCCCGACCGCTACGGCCGAGGTGACGCTTTTGATCTTGCGGTATGCAAGCGAAGTGGTGAACCGCGCGGTCCTGTTCATGGTCAAAAAGGAAGAAGTTCGCGGCCTCGGTCAGTTCGGCATCGAGCTCAAGGGAAAATCGGCGGACCAGGTCGTCCGCAATATCAAGATCCCGCTGAATCAGCCTTCCGTGTTCCTCAGCGTGATAGACAGCCGACGCAGCTATCTTGGCGCCCTCGAGTCGAACCCGAGCCACACCTATCTGGTGAACGAGCTTGGAGGCGTGATGCCCGACGCCGTCATTGCCATCCCGCTGGTCGTGGACGGCAAGGTGGCATTGGTCGTATACGGCGACAACCTGCCCGAGCGAAGGCCCGTCAGGGGCATGGATACGCTCGAAATTTTCATGAACCAGGCGGGCATGGCGTTGGAAAAAGCGCTGCTCGAAAAGAGAATCGCCGAACTGCAAAAGGAGCAAAGATGAAGAATGTCCTAATTGTCGAGGATTCCCGGGCCATTCGTTCGATGATTCGGATCTCGCTCGAGGAAGCGGGCGGTTTTTTCGCGGTGGAGGCCGGCAACGGGTTTGAGGCCCTCAAGACGCTCCCCACGCGACGCTTCGACCTCATCATCACCGACATCAATATGCCCGACATCAATGGCCTGGAGCTTATCGGCTACGTGAAGTCCAACCCCGCTTACCAGGATATTCCGCTTATCATTGTGAGCACCGAAAAGAGCGAAGAGGACAAGAAGCGGGGGATCGGCCTCGGCGCGTCGGGCTACGTGGTGAAGCCATTCAGAAAAGAAGAGCTCATGGCTATGGTAACAAAGGTGCTTGAAGCAGCGGCGCGCTCTGCACGCTGAATTGTAAATTGAAGATGGAAAATTGAAGATTGCGAAGAGATAAATTGAAACTCCATCCGGATTGCTGCAGTTTTATAATGATCTATTTGTATTTTCCAATTTTCAGTTTTCCATGGAGCGCAGCAACATGAAAACAGACCGGCCCATAAAAGACTTTCTCGCCGAGGCAGAGGACATCCTGGAATCGGCGAACCAGACGCTGCTTTCTCTTGAAACCGGGCAGGCCTCGGGCCGCATTGATCCTGATCAGGTGAATGCCCTTTTCCGGGCAATTCATTCATTCAAAGGGCTCGCGGGCATGTTTGGGCTCAAGGAACCATCGGAGCTTTCTCACAAGCTGGAATTTCTGCTCGACGGGCTCCGGCTCGGCAAGGTGAGTCTCGGCCGGCAGGTCCTTGACGTTGTGCTCGAGACCGTGGCGCTGCTCAGCAGGCTGGTGCAGCAGGCCGGGACGGATCATCCCTTCGAAGACATTGCGGCCGCCCTTTCCGGCATTGACGGCGTACTGAATGCTAAGCCATCTGCAGGGTCGGGACGACCTATCGGCGAGCAAATTGGTCTCGATAAAGGTATTCTGCAGGTCCTCACCGAGTATGAAGAGCACCGGCTCAAGGAATGCATCAGGGAGAGGAAGAACCTGTTCATTGTCAAGGCGCAGTTCGACTTCGCCAGCTTCGAGACGGCGATCAAGGAGCTCAATGCCACACTCAAGAAATACGGCGAAATCATTTGTACCCTGCCGACGGCGGGCGGGGGGGAAGGGATTGGTTTCAGCATTGTTGTCGGTACGACCGAGGAGGCTAAGACGCTTGCGTCAGCGGCCTCCCTGCCGAATTTGACTGTCGAGAAAATTGCTTATTTCGAGGAGCGACGGACCGAAGAGCGGCGGACCGAGGAGCCAAAAGCGGACTCGGCGGGCCTCAAGTCCGTAAGCAACACCGTCAGGGTGGATATCTACAAGCTCGACAGTCTAATGAATGTAGTGGGAGAGATGCATCTGATCAAGAACATCATCGGCCGGATCACGAAGGAACTCAGGACCATGCAGGGATTCGCCGGTATTTCCGCGGATCTTCACAAGGCGCAACGCAGCCTTGAGCGGAAGCTGAACGAGCTTCAGGAGGGAATCCTTGAGGTCAGGATGGTCCCCATCGGCCAGATCTTCACGCGCCTGGCGCAGGTGGTCAGAAAATATGTGCGGGACGCGGGGAAAGAGATCGATCTGCAGCTTCAGGGCGAGGAAACCGAGCTTGATAAGATCATGATCGAAGACCTTGCGGACCCGCTCATGCACCTTATCAGGAACGCGATCGATCATGGTATCGAAGCCCCTGACATCCGGAGACAGCTCGGCAAGCCGGAACAGGGGAGCGTGAGCCTGACGGCATTCCCCCGGGGCAATCACGTGGTCATCACGATCGAGGATGATGGGGCGGGGATGGACCCGTCGCATATACTGAATACGGCCGTTGAAAAGGGCGTGCTTTCACCGGACCACGGGCTCGACCTCGAGCGCGACCGGAAGGAGATCCTCGACCTCATTTTTCTTCCCGGCTTCACCACCAACAAGACGGTGACCGAGATGTCGGGCCGTGGCGTGGGAATGGACGTCGTGAAGCGGAACGTTTCCAAGCTCTCCGGCATGATCGATATCCATACGGAGCCTGGAGTGGGCAGTGTCTTTGCCCTGACGCTTCCCATCACGCTCGCAATCATCAAGGCGCTCGTCATCGAAACGGGTGGGGAGGTCTTCGCTGTCCCGCTCAGCTCGGTGCTCGAGATCCTGCAGGCAACCGAAGGCCAGGTGGAGACCATTGAGGGAAGAGAGGTTATGGCTGTGCGAGAGGACACGATACCTCTTTTGCGTCTTAGCCGGGCATTCAACCTCGACGCGAAGCACGGGAGCGATGCTTTCTATGTCATTCTCGTAGGCATAGCCGAACGGAGGCTTGGCATCATCGTTGATCGTCTCAAGGACCAGCAGGAGATCGTTATAAAGCCGCTCGGGAAGAGGTTCTCGGAGACGCTGGGCATAGCCGGGGCCACCGAACTGGGCGATCGACGGGGTGTCGTGCTCGTTATTGACGTGGAATCCCTCGTTGACGGGGCATTGAAGAGAGTAGTCGTTGGTAAGCAATAGTCGGAAGACAGGAGACGGGAATCAGGAGACAGGCCAGATCAGTCATGTTGGCCTTAACCGGTCATCTGACCGCGGTCTTCTGAAAATGCATGTACAAAGAATTTTATAGACTGAGGGAAAGGCCTTTTAATAAAACGCCGGATCCGCGGTTCCTCTATCACAGTCCAAAGCACGCGGAGGCACTCGCGAGGCTTCTGCACGCCGTGGAGGAGCAGGACTTCGTCCTGCTCACCGGCGAGATCGGATCGGGCAAGACCACGCTCTCCCGCGCCTTCATCGATTCGCTGGATGAGAGCTATCACCCGCTTCTCATTATCAACCCCCGGCTTTCCCCGTCGCAGCTCCTGCGCACGGTGGCATTGCGCCTCGGCATGGATGAAGCGGGCCGGTACCGCCACGACATTCTCGAGGGAATTAATGCGAAGCTCTATGAACTGTACGAGGCGGGAAGACAGCCGGTGATCATCATAGACGAAGCGCAGCTCATCCCGGGAACGACCACGTTCGAGGAGCTGAGGCTCCTGACGAACTTTCAGCTTGACGATCGCAATCTCCTGGCCCTTGTGCTGATCGGCCAGACCGAGCTCCGGGAGCGTCTCAACAAGAAGCCGTACCGGGCGCTCCGCCAGCGCATCGGGATGCAGTATCATCTGGGTCCGTTGAACGCCGAAGAGGTTCAGGCCTATGTCCGGCACCGGCTCGAAGTCGCCGGCAGGTCAGAGACGCTGTTCGATGACGAGGCGCTGGCGCTCCTGTTCGAACACTCGGAAGGCATTCCCCGCCGAATCAATACCATCGCGGGCAACGCACTGGTAGAAGGATTCGGGCGGTCTGCCGAGATCATCGGTCCGGAGATCATAGAGAGCGTGGTTAACGACGGGGTGTAATGTAAAGGCACAACAGAAGGGGGATGACGGACGAAAAAGTGTCCATTGTCCCGGCGAGCAAGCCAACATTCGTTCGTCATCTGTCGTGGATACTGAGTAGGAGCGAACGCGAAATGGACATTCTTGCAGCGCGAAAGAAGGCCGCCGAACAGTCGGGTGCCGCTCACAAGCCGGCGCAGGAAGCGGCAACGCCGGCAGCACAACCGGCGCCGGAACAGGCAGAGCTGCCGGTTCCCGCCGAGTCGGGTAGCGCGCCGGCGGAGACCGTCGGGTTACCCGCTGCCGCACCGGCTAGTGAGACGCCCCTCGATGCGGCCAAGGACGTTCGGGTATCCTCCGCCGGCGATCGGGAAAAGACGCCGGAGCAGGAGATCGAACTGCTCTCGTTCCGCCTTGGAGGCGAAGAGTATGCTGTTCTGGTAGCGGATGTGCGGGAGGTCCTGAAGAGCTATCATTTGACGATTGTGCCTAATTCACCTGACTATATTCTCGGTGTCATGACGCTCAGAGGAACAGTGCTGCCCGTCATCGATCTTTGCAAGCGGTTTGGTCTTGCGCAGGCCACCAAGGACGAAAAATCGAGGATCGTTGTGGCCAGTTCCGCCGACGAAGAGGCGGGACTCCTGGTGGACCGGGTTACGGGGGTGTTCAGGATTCTTCCCGAAGAGGTCAAGCCGGTGCCGGAAAACATCGAGCAGGGGGCGGAGTTCCTGCGCGGCATCGTGAGGACAGCTGACAGGTTGTATATCCTGCTGGATTTGGAAAAAGTGGTGGGAGTGTAATATAAAGCTGAAATGCGAAATTCGTAAGAGAACACGGAGGGGTACGAACCATGATCGATCAAAAGAGACACCACGGAGTTTTTGTTTTCCTGATGCTATTCGCGGCAGTCGCCCTGCTCGGTGCATGCGGCAATTCCAACAAAAAATCAACGTCGCCTGCCGGAGCGGTCTCACTAAACGCGGCAACGACGGTGGGTATCAACGTCTGCACCACCTGCCACTCCGTGGTGACGACCGACTGGCTCACCAGTAAGCACGCAAACGCCGTGGACGGCATCAGCAGCGCAGGCTCGCCGACGCTTGGCGGTAATTATACCCTCGGATCATGCGGGAAGTGTCATGACCCGAATGGCGACAGCGCCTCTATCATTGCGGCGGGTAATATCGGCAGCGTCGCGCGTCCGGTTGTCGGATGCGAAGCCTGCCATGGGCCGGGAAGCCTGCATGCGAACGCCGGCGGGACTGGAGCGATATCCCTTCTTTCCGGCACCTACACGTCGACGTCGATCGGATCGGCAGCAGTCTCGGGCCAGTTCGTCATGTGTACGAACTGTCATGAACTTCTTGATTCAACGGGCACGACGACGAACCCGAGTCCGGCGCATTTAACAACCATGCCAACAGGCACGAAATATACGATTACTGACACTCACTTCGCCACTCCAGGCAACTGGCCGGGCGGCACCGGTGCAAACACGATATGGATTAACGGTTACGCAATGGATTTTGGGGACGAGAAAGTATGCACGACCTGCCACAATCCGCACAAGCCAGCGACCCAGAACCGGGAATGGGCACAGTCGGCACATGCAGATAAAAATCCTATCAATTTGAATTCAGCGATCCCGCCGGCACTGCCGACAGGCTACTTCAGCGGCGCCTGGGCGCATTATAACTGGAGCCTGGCAAGCCGCGCGGCATGCCAGCGTTGCCATACCACGACTGGTTTTGCAGCCTATGCAGACGCACTGCGGACCGGTAATACTGTCTTGGCTGCAGCCATTGAAGGCGGTACCGCGCCTCCCCTTGCGGCAAACGCGGCGTTCAAACCCGAGATGCTGGAGTGCAACGGCTGCCACACGGACAACAATGGAACACTGAGAAACCCTGGAGCGAGAACTGCGAATTATGATTACGTGTCCGGCACAAATACCTATGCCAAAGCTTCGCATACCTATCCTGATTTGCAGGGGTCGAACGTCTGCATGGCCTGCCACACGGGCCGTGAAAGCGGCGAGACAATCCACGGCTTGAACGACCCGGCCCTGCTTTCAGCGGGAACTATCTCCTCCTTCAACTTTGGCAATCAGTCGTTCATCAACTCTCATTATCTGTCCGCAGGAGGTCAGGTTTTCACTGTTACGGGGTACAAATTCGACGGTCGGCCGTACAACAATATCCCCGAGTACCGGCATGACAAGATCGGCACACCCGCTACGCTCCAGCTCTCTCCCTACGTGAACACCGGCTCGGACGGACCGTGCGTCGGATGCCACATGTCCCGGCCGAACAAGAACGGGAACCATCTATTCCTTCCCGTTTCCCGGAGCACAACCACGATCGGACAGATCACCGGCATTGCAAGCGAGGTCTGCTTCAACTGTCACGGTCCCTCATCGACCCTCATCCTCGATATGGTCAGGGACCAGAAAATACAGTATACCGGCGCCTTAGAAGCGCTCAAGGACCAGCTTGAACTAAAACTCAATTTTTTCTTCGCCCCCTATAGCCCGTATTTCTACACGGGCACATACACACTTACGCCGAGTGCGTGCAGCGATAACGTTTCGGTGAAGAACTGGCAGACCGGCGGCACTACGAGCGCCAGCGGCGTATATCCTACCTGCACCGTGACCGGAAATAATAATGGTACGCCCGGGACAGGACAGAACAACATGGGCGCCGCGTTCAACTTCAACCTGCTCGAGCATGATCCCGGCGGCTACGTTCACAACCGAATGTACGTGAAGCGGCTGATCTATGATTCCCTTGACTGGCTCGACGACGGCGTTATGAATTACTCGGTCGGAGCGACGCTGGATGCCCTTGACCCGGTGACCTATCCATACAAGGCAGAAGCCATGACCTATTTATTACCCTATGGAGTGCTGGGTATCGAGGCGGAACGACCCTAACTCACAAGGAAGCGATGGAGGTTAAGATACATGGAACAATTCGAGAAATGGAAAAAATGGCTGGCAATTGGAATGCTCGGGGCCTTCTTTGCAGTGGGGTGTGCGGCGCTCAAGGAATCGAGGCCGATCCTGCCGATCAAAGAGTACGAAAAGATGATCGCCGGGCGGCTGGACGCGGACTATATCGGCACGGACAACTGCCTCAAGGCCTGCCATGTCCACGACAAGATCAGGCGGGATTTCGATCTCTCGACCATGGGTGCGCAGTTGTCGAGAGAGTCCGGCCTGCCGCTCGTGAACTGCGAGAGCTGTCACGGCCCGGGGAGTCTCGCCGTAGAGCCGTTGACGCCCGAGAGGATCGCGGCCGATGCGGCTGTCGGCAAGAAGACCGCGTGCGACTTCAAGACATTCATTGACCTGAATATGCTGCCGGCGCAGGCCAAGTCGCTCATCTGCCTTAAATGCCACTCAGCCAACGCAACCTTTAACCTGCACAACTGGAACGCAAGCACGCACTCATTGGCCGAGGTGTCGTGTTCCGATTGCCATAATATCCACGGGAGCCACAACCTGAAGGTGAAGCTCAGGGACACGGCCGCAATGTGCGAGAAGTGCCACGAGGACATTAAAGCCGCCTTCCTGCTGCCGAACCATCATCCCGTGCCGGAAAAGAAGATATTCTGCACGGACTGCCATGACCCGCATGGGGGCAGCGCCGAAAAGAACCTGAAGAAGGACACGGTGAAAGCCACCTGCACGCAGTGCCATCCGGAAAAGGAAGGCCCCTTCGTGTATGAACATGCGGACATCTCTGAGGACTGCCGCGCGTGCCATGCCCCGCACGGCTCGGTGAACAACAACCTGCTCATTCTGCGCGAGCCGTTTCTCTGCCTGCAGTGTCACCCGACTCACCCGATCAGCGGCGCGACGACCGCGGAGACCAAGCGGGCGTACTACACCCGGTGCTCGGACTGTCATTCACAAATACACGGCACGGACCTGCCTTCGCCGAGCGGCAAGGGCAGATTCACACAATAAGGAGGCTCGAACGTGAAAAAGAACATGATCATTCTATTGTTTCTTCTGCTCTTGGCCTCCCCGGCCGCCGCACAGCTGGCGGCGGAGGCGCAGACCCCGGAATCGCTGGAGGAATTCAACGCACGGCTCAGTGCGGGCTACAGCAATGTATCACTTGACCGCAATCCTCGTGCAGGAGAATACGAGTATCTCAAGTCATCGCTGGGCGGCGCTCTCGACCTTGAATGGACCCCCCTCCCGCAACGCCTCTCTCTGGAATCCTATTATCTAAATCAAAAGGATTATTTCGGCGAACTGAATTACGCTTTTCGAGACGTCGTGCTGGTCAACATGTACACGCGCGGGATGTACCATAACCTTGACCACTTCACGTTCGGGCCGGATGATCTGACGACGCCTTCGCCGAGCTTTGTTGACCTGAACCCGAACGACCAGTATGCGGTCGAGAACCAGTTAAAAAGGGCGTTCATCCGTTTCAAGACCCCCGACTTCCCCCTCCACTTGTACGCAGACGTAACGACCCTTGAGCGGGATGGGACCATCCAGCAGCGATTCATGCGCGGTTTTACCGGCGGTCTTGACCTGGTTTCACAGTCGCGGGACATCGACTGGAACACGCGGGAGGTCCGTGTGGGCGTCAACAGCCACTTAGGACCCGTTGAGTTCGATTACAACCATGCGGAAAAGAAATTTGAATCCCGCGGCATTGACCGGGTTCTCTACGACGACTACGCCCTCTTCACCGTTCCCCACAACCTGGTCCCCGACCTCAAATCTTCATCCGACACGGTGAAGGTCCATACTTCGCTCACCGGCCGGGTTGTAGCCGGAGCCACCTATTCGTCCGGGGAGAAGAAGAATGAGGACAGCGGGACAAAAGCCAATTTTCATAACGCGGCAGGCGATCTGACGCTAACACCTGTTGCGGGTTTGGTGCTCGCACTCAGGTTCCGGCATTACGATCTCAACGTCAATAATCCGGACACGATTGCGCTCGCGGGTCTCGGGGCCACATTTAGCGTACGCGATTCCATTTCATCGCATAGAGATGTCATATCCGGTGCTATTCGGTACCGACTGAGCGAGAGGATGACGGCCAAGGCTGAGTATACGGTTGACACAATCGAGCGTGATGTGTGGCACGGTGCGGACTTAATGCCGATCGAGTTGTTTCCTGTGTCGACGGGGACCGGGCCTAATAACTGGGACGTCGCCCACCACACCCTGAAAAGCGCCGAGAAGATCGGCATTACCTACCGGGTCATGAGCAAGCTCTCCCTGAGGGCCGACTACAGTGCCATGCAGATCACGAGTCCGGCATATGCTGCTGATCCGGACAGGGTCAATCAAGCAAAGGCCACGGCAACCTGGACTCCTACCAGGCGTATCATTGCGCTGGCGAGCTATGGCGGGGTCCGGGAAAAACGTGACGATCTGGCGGCGCCCCTTGCCGGAGGCAGTAGAAAGTCAAACCGCGACCAGGCGCTCAGCAGCCTCACTTTTCTGGTGGGCGACAGCACCTCTGTAACGGGGAGCTTCTTATATTTGAAAAACAAAACAACGGAAACCTTCAGCTTCACGGATGCGGCAGGAATGTTCAACCTGGAAAACGGCGTGCCCTACGGGGATAAAGCGGAGGTCTTCTCGCTGTCTTTGAGCCAGGCGCTCGGAGAGGGCATAACGCTGAGCGCAGATGCAAATAAAATCTACTCCAAGGGCAACTTCAGAATTGATGGCTCGGTTGCCAACACCACGGGCATCGACACCCTTTCCGATCTGAATGTCGTCGAGGACATTTATACCGTGGGTTTGGAAATGCAGTTCGGGAAACGCATGAGCAGCGATCTCCGGTATCAACAGCGTCGCTATGACGACAAGATCGATAATACGCAGGACGGCAGGGTCAATATCTTACTGGCCACCATGGCCGTTAAATGGTAGCAGGAAAAACCATGAGACGAATGCAATGGATACTGATCGCCATGTTGCTCTTAGGGGCGACCCCGGTCCCCGCAGCGGATAAGACCCTCGGTGTGATCATGTCGGGCAACATCGGATACTACCAGGAAATACACAAGGCATTTGAGGCCGCCCTCGTAAAAGAGGGATTTGACCATCGTACGGTCGACACCTTCCTGCAGATGCCTTCACCTGACCCGATGTCATGGACGAATGCGGCGCGCAGGCTGGCGGTTGCCGAGGTGAACGTGCTGGTGACGTACGGCGAGCCCGCCGCCCTGGCTGCGATCAGAGATACGAAAGGCATTCCGATCGTCTTCGCCGGAGTCTACGATCCGAACGCAGTGGGCGTCTCGGCCAAGAATGTCACCGGTATCAGCTCCGCTGTGCCGATTGCCAGCCTGTTGAAGTATGCAAAAAAAATCACGCCATTTACCCGGCTTGCCGTCGTCTACAGTGATCAGGAGCCCGATTCGGTGCGGCAGGCGAACGAACTGACGCGGCTTGAGGGCCAGTACGGGTTCCAGACGGTCAAAATGCCGGTCAAGAGGGCGGAAGACGCCAGGAAGCTGGTGTTCACGGGAAAGGCGGACGCCGTGTTTATTTCAGTCAGCGCGGTGGTGAATGAGGCGATCGACGTTATTGTGAAAACGGCGCACGACGCAAAGGTCCTTACGATCAGCCAGACCGGCGGCACGGCAGAACACGGGGTGATCCTCAGCCTTGCGCCGAGCGCGGCGGAGCAGGGGGAGGCGGCGGCGCAGATTGCCGCGCGGATGCTGAGGGGCGAGAACCCCAAGGGCATACCGGTGGAGTTCCCGAAACGGGTGGAACTGGTGCT
>JBARBN010000197.1:0-19792 GCA_049793155.1 Nitrospirota bacterium | reverse complement strand
GTCAAGGAGTTGCGCAACTATCGTTGATTGCGCGGTTTTTGGTTTCAGGCGGGACCCGGATTTTCAGGAAAAACAATGGGAAAGGATGAGTGGATTTGAGGTTAAGATACTACTCAGGCAGACATCTGGGCGATTGCGTTCCCTGCGTTGAGACAAAAACACCCCGGAGGTTTGTCCCCCGGGGTGTTTGTTTCGCTTACGTAATGAGCACCAGAGCGGTGCGCATGCCTTAGAACTTGTAGGTTAAGTAACCCTGGATACCGGTCGCGGCATCATCGGTTGTTTTTTCGACCGTCGCGGTCGACAGCAATTTCTTGTAGCCGTCACCTGGCTTAAAGTAGCTGAGCTGCCAATTCCAGCTCAGGTTGTCATAAAGCTTCCAGTTCACATGACCATCGACTTCCGTACCCATTGCGCTGGAGGTCGACCCGTCAAAGGCGCTGGTGATCTTCTCAGTGGCCTGCAGATACCATATATCAAGACCGATATTCAGGCTCTTGACAACATCCGCAGCAACGCCTGCGCTGATTGCCGTCGTATTGGAAAAACCGGTGTGTGCAGCGCCGGCGGCGGTCTTAATCTTATATTCATACAGATAGGTGTAGTGCGTGTCGATATCCTGGAAAGTGATAAATTGTTTGATATCCGTGTCGCCGCTCTTTTGACCGGACCCGCGGGCAAGCGTAAAGTTGATGGTCACTGGATTCACCGCAACATTGCCCTGGACCACGATCTGGTTGCCTTTGAACTTGGGTTCAGCTCCGCCTGTGGTGCTCTCAACTTTACCCGACTGTATATCAGCCTCTCCCTCAAGATTCACCGGGCCCAATTTGCCTTTATAATTCAAACCGACATTGATCAGGTTCGAACCAACAACGTTTCCAAGTCCATCGAACGGTATTGCCCCCGCCTGGTTAGTGCGAACCTTCACGTTGGCAACGTCAATACCGACCGTATGGTTCTCATTGATCTTATACACGTCGAGTAAGGCATAGGCATCGACATCATCGCCGGCTATGCTGGCGCTGCCTTCAGCTACCTTAATGTCGACAAGGGCGAATGTATTAGGGCCGGTCACGTTCGCGGCCACCCAGGCATCGGAACCGAAGTACATCGAGCGGAGGAACCACTTGTTGCCGAGCGCCAGGAGCTGATGACCGACATTCACGTTCACCGGAATGCCGGGAATGTTGAAGTTTATCCAAGCTTCGCGGACCTTGAGAAATTGGCTCTGGTCTGTAGTTGTACCGCCGAGTCCTCCTGAAGGGGCTGCGGTGCCGCCGCTGGCCTGATAGTTTTCAAATCTGCCGAATGAGTCCCAGTAGTTTTCGATCGAGAGTTTTCCCCTTAGATCATCGCTGGCTTTTGCGTTTACTTCAAGCCGTATCTTCTCCTGGGTATCAACTGTTTTGCCGGCGACTTGATTCTTATCAAAAGTCAGGTTGTCGAAATCGCGGCTCCGTACGCTCATCATACCGCTCACGCTGATATCTGTGGCAAAAGCCATCGAACTGATGGCGACCATTGCCAGTACTACCAGTAATACGAGAATCTTCTTCATCGTTATCCTCCCATAATAAGTGATTTTGCTCCGGTCTGTGCCGGAATGATAATAGAGTCCTCTAAATATGCAAAAGGCATAAACTGCGAGAAACGATGCGATCTGACGCGGAAAACAATTTATCCTGAGATCACCCCTCCCTTCGTCTGAACTATTACTGTAATGCATTTAACCAAAGCAGCAACTAAAACCTGCAACTCGAACTGATGATGACTATTCGGTAGAAGTGAAACATATTTTGAATGATACGGTAACCCTGATGCCGGAACGACCGGCGAAGAAGGCATCCGGTAGACCGGGGCAAACTTGGCATGTTAATCTGATAGCGTTTATCATAGGTTACGTGAAATATAGCAAAGTCATATAATCAAGTCAAGCGTTTTTATCTGTCCTTTGATCTTGACCCCAATGGGGCTTACCTTTATAACAAATTCTTTTTCAGCCTTGAAGCATTAATCGCGGGATGAATACTTACAAAAAGAATGTTAACGATATTCGCAACAATAGTGGTCGGCCTGGTGATGTGGTCTTCATGCGGTTTCGCGTCGGGATTCGCCGTCCCATGGGAATGATATGCGTGTTCGCGAGGCAGGCAAGCCCGGCAGCGGAATGATTCAACCTTGCAGACACGACGGAACAATTGTCTCCGGAGAGTCATCGGCATATACCCGCTAAGTGACCCATGAAAACACGAACAGCACGAAGGGTTATCTCTATGAAGTGTTGACACCCTGCCAAGCTTTGTGGTATTTTTAGCCCATGGCAGTCGACAAGAATACAATCATAAAAGAGGCCCAGAAACACGTTGCCAAGGGCCAATTTGACAAGGCGATTGCCGAGTGGAAAAAGCTCCTCAAGGAAACGCCGAACGATGCCAATATTTACAATACCATCGGCGACCTTTGCCTCAAAAAAGACTCCAAATCCGAGGCAGTCGAAGCGTATCACAAGGCCGCAAATCTTCTTGCCGCTGACGGGTTCACCTCTAAGGCAATCGCCCTCTTTAAAAAAGTTCTCAATATCGATCCCAAGAAGATGGATGCCCATCTCGCACTCGGCGATCTGAACGCAGAGAAGGGACTCACCGGCAACGCGCTCGAAAGCTACAAGCTCGTCGCGGACCACTATACCCAGCAGAACCAAACAGCCAAGGCCCTCGACATCTACCAGAAGATGGCGGACCTGAACCCCTCCAATGTCGTATTCCAGATCAGGCTCGGCGACATGTACGCAAAGGAGGGAATGAGGGAGAAATCGGCCAAGGCATACCTTGCTGCTGCTGACGCGTATCTCTCCAGGGATGCATTCAAAGATGCCCGACACCTTTTCGAGAAGATCCTCGCACTGGATCCGGGCAACAAAGAGGTATATCACAAGGCCGGCATCGTTTATTTCAAAGAAGGCAAATTTGTTGAAGCCTGCAAGGCATTAAAACCTGCCTTTGAGAGCGATCCGTCCAATAAGGAGCTTTTCGAGCTTTATCTGGAGGCCCTGGATAAGGCGGGCAAGGATGTCGAAGCTGAACAGGTCCTCCGGAAGCTGCTCGCCGAGAACCCGGACAATGCTGAGCTCCGTGAAAAACTGTACAACCTGTATCTCGCGAAGAAAGACTTTGAAAAAGCTCTCGTCGAAGCCGGGACTCTCGTTGACGGAAAGATCGAGAGCGGGAATACCGAAGAAGCAGAAGAGATCTATAAGACCTTTGTAGCAGGCAGCCCCTACTTTCCCCCCATCCGGCAAAAACTGGCCGAGTTCTATATTTCCGTCAACCGGCCACTGGATGCGGCAACGGAACTCATGCAGGCAGCCGAGTTGTTCGTCACGGAAGGAGACCTCCAGAGCGCCGGGGCCGTTCTGGCCCAGGCGATCGAGATAGCTCCTGACATACCCGGGGCCAAGGAACGGCTCGAACAGCTGCAACCTTCCGTCACGAGCGCACCTCCTCCAGAGCCGGAGCCCACAACTGCGGAAGAACCAGTGCCGATCACGCCTTCGCCTGTTGTCTCCGAACCCGAGCCATTGCCAGCCCTTGAGGCGCCGTCCATGGTTCCAGCCCCGCCCCCCGGCCCCCCGATCGCAGAAGAGCCGGTTTCGGCGAAAGAAGATCCCGCGGTCATCGCAGCGTTCACCGAAGCCGATGTGCTGATCAAATACGGCCTTGCCGACAAGGCGGTTGAACAGCTCGAGGCGCTGAGCAGTAACTTTCCTGAAAATCCGCGAATACGTATCAAGCTCAGGGAACTCTACCGTGAGCAGGGGAACATCGAGAAGGCAGTGCAGCATGCTCTCTTCGCGGTCTCGCTCTATTCAAAATTCGGCAGGGAAGACCAGGCGGCCGCAACGCTGCAGGAGACCTTGGAAATGGCGCCTGGTCATCCGGCGGTCAGATCCAGGCTCGGAATGGCCCCTGTGGAGCCGGAAGAGCCTGCGCGCGAAGCCTTTTCAGAAGTCCCTCAGCCGGAGATCGTTCACGACGACCTCGATACTCCTCTCTTCTCATCCGATGTAGCTCCCCCATCACTTGAAGAGACCCTGATTGAGACGACAACTCCGGATGCTCCAGTCCATTCGGATGAAATCGAGTTCGAGGGCTTTGGATCAGAACTCCCCCCTCTGGAAGAGCTATCGCCTGCGGAAACATTCCCCGTCGCCGAACCAACTGCGATTGATCGGCAGCCTGTTGAAGAAGAGCCGCCTCTTTTTGAAACTCCTTTTGATGCCGAACCGGCTGCGATTGATCAGCAGCTTGTTGAAGAAGAACCGCCAATTGCTGAAACTCCTTTTGATACCGAACCGGCCCTGATTGATCGGCAGCCCGTTGAAGAAGAACCGATGCCAATTGCTGAAACACCCTTCGATGCCGAACCGGCCCCGATTGATCAACAGCCTGCTGAAGAAGAACCGCCTCTTGTCGAAACTTCGTTTGTTACTGATCCGACTGAAGAGGAACCGCCGTTAATTGAAAAAGAGTTTGCGGGCGAGTCGGAACAGCCTGTGCTCGCCGAAACAGAAGCGGCCGTTCACAAACCACCCGAGGTTGATATCGATGAGATATGGGCGGAAGCCGAATTCTACTTCCAGCAGGGATTATTCGACGAGGCAAAAAAGCACTACACTCAAATCGTCGCATTGACTCCCGGAAACCAGCGGGCAGGTGATCGGCTTGCCGAAATCTCTCGTGAAGAAAATGAAACGCGGGAATTTGCACAACTGACCGATGCGGTCGAAGGACTGGAGGGACATTTCCCTCCGGCGTCAGTTGAGGGAGTGCTGGCAACAAGCGCCTCTGATGACGAGGCTGTCCGCGCCCTGATGCTGGAGATACAGCAACTAAAACAGCAGTCGGCGCCTCCTCCCCCACCGCTGAAAGACGCTGCGCAGCCTCAGGCGACAGCTGCCAACGCGCTCAGCAGTCCTGTAGAGCCTGCAGAAAAGGCCGATGAGGAGGACTTCTTTGATTTGGGCGCAGAACTCCAGCGGGAAGCTGCCGCCGCCCAGCAAGGAGAGGCAGCTTCCGGGGAATTCTTTGATCTTGCCACAGAGCTCAAAGACGAACTGAGCAACATTACGACCCCTGTGCGGCCTGTCGTGCCTGCAGAAGAGCAAAGCCTCGATGATATCTTTGAAGAATTCAAGAAAGGCGTTGAGCAGCAATCGGCAAAAGAGGACGCGGATACACATTATAATCTCGGCGTGGCTTATAAAGAAATGGGCCTCCTGGATGACGCCATCGGGGAGTTCATCATGACGCCCGAGGATGAACCCAAGTTCGTCCAGAGTAGGTATCTGCTCGGGCTGTGTTATATGGAAAAGGGAGAGTATCAGAACGCTATTGGCGAAATCCGGAGCGCCTTGGATTATGCGGATTCACTGGGTTTCGAAACCGAAAATCGCATTGAGATGCACTACGATCTCGGCCTTGCCTGTCAGTGCGCGGGTGATATCGCCAGCGCCACTGATGAGTTCCAAAAGGTCGTCGACGAGGACCCTGGGTATCGCGATACCACTGCGAAACTGCAGGATATCCAGAAGGGGGACTTTATCTCGCTTGAGCAGCTCAAAGATGACATAGAAAAGGAAATATCCACAAAGTTCCTCGAAGAAGGTGTACGAATTGAACGCGAAGAAAAGACGAGAAAAAATGAACGTGTGGGAAAATAGAATGCCTATATTTTGGGCTACTGACCGTTTTTTGTGCATCCCCGCCACTTTAAAAAAAACATAACAACTTGAAATATAATATGTTACGATTTAGCATCAAAATTGCTTATTAATTAGACATTCGGGGGGTTACTTTTCATGAAGAAGATCGAGGCCGTCATCAAACCGTTCAAACTTGACGAGGTTAAAGATGCACTGAATGCGATCGGAGTCCAGGGAATCACGGTGACTGAAGTTAAAGGGTTCGGCAGGCAAAAAGGCCATACTGAACTCTATCGTGGAGCGGAGTACGTTGTTGACTTCCTGCCCAAGGTGAAGCTCGAGATCATCGCTGCCGATAGCCTTGTTCCAAAGATCATCGAGACCATAGAAACCTCGGCAAAGACAGGTCGGATCGGTGACGGCAAGATCTTTGTCACGCCCGTGGAGGACGTTATCCGCATCCGCACAGGTGAGCGCGGGGAACCGGCAATTTAAGACAGAATACAGAAGTCAGACGACGGAAGTCAGATCGACATGAAACGACTTCTGGACTCTGGCTCCTGACAACTGAATTCTTGAGCTTAACTAGAGGAGGAACCAATGAAACCCAAGGACGTACTGCAGCTGGCAAAAGAGAGCAAGGCAATGATGGTTGATTTCAAGTTCATGGACTATCCCGGGTTGTGGCAGCATTTTTCCGTACCCGTGGACGAACTGACCGAGGGTGTTTTCGAGGAAGGGCTCGGCTTCGACGGCTCCAGCATCCGCGGATGGCAGGCCATCCATACGAGCGACATGCTCGTCGTACCTGATCCGGCGACCGCAGTGATGGACCCGTTCACCAGATACCCGACGCTCTCGCTCATCTGCAACATCGTTGATCCTATCACCAAGGAGCGCTACTCACGCGACCCGCGCCACATAGCCCAGAAGGCCGAGTCGTACCTCAAGTCATCCGGCATTGGTGATACGGCATTTTTCGGACCCGAGGCCGAGTTCTTCATCTTCGATGATGTACGCTTCGACCAGAACTCCCATGAGGGCTATTACCACATTGACAGTATTGAAGGCATATGGAACAGTGGCAAGGACGAAAAACCGAACCTCGGCTATAAGCCGCGCCATAAGGAAGGCTACTTTCCCGTTCCTCCCGTCGATAGCCAGGAGGACATCCGCACCGAGATGGTGGCGGAGATGCAGAAGGTCGGCATCTACGTCGAGCGGCAGCACCATGAGGTAGCCACCGCCGGTCAGGCCGAGATCGATATCCGTTTCAGCCCTCTCGTGAAATGCGCGGACCAGCTCATGTACTTTAAGTACATCATCAAAAACGTAGCAAAACGGCACAACAAAACCGTGACCTTCATGCCGAAACCGCTATTCGGTGATAACGGCTCGGGCATGCACACGCACCAGTCAATCTGGAAGGGCGGCAAACCGCTGTTCTCCGGCAGCGAATATGCGGGTCTCTCCAAACTCGCACTTCACTACATCGGCGGCATTTTGAAACATGCCAAGGTGCTCGCAGCGTTCACGAACCCGACCACAAATTCGTACAAGCGGCTGACCCCTGGCTTCGAGGCTCCGGTGAACCTTGCCTACTCAAGCAGAAACCGCTCGGCCTCCATTCGCATCCCCATGTACAGCGCAAACCCAAAAGCTAAACGTGCCGAGGTAAGGTTCCCCGACCCATCCTGCAATCCGTATCTCGCATTTGCGGCCATGCTGATGGCCGGTCTCGACGGAATCGAGAACAAGATCGATCCAGGTCAGCCCCTCGATAAGGACATCTACGATATGGCGCCAGAAGAATTGGCGAGCGTGCCGACAATGCCTGCATCACTCGAAGAGGCGTTGGACAACCTCGAGGCGGACCACAATTTTCTTCTGAAGGGGGATGTCTTCACCAAGGACGCGATCGAAATGTGGATCAACTACAAACGGACCAAGGAAGTGGACGCACTTCGTCTGCGGCCGCATCCGTATGAATTTTTCCTGTATTACGACATCTAACTTTTTTCAATGAACTGTAAGAACACGACCGGGGCCCGATATAATCGGTCCCCGGTTTTTTTCGGCCTGCTTTTCACCTTTTTATCATTGACCCCTCATGTTCCCCGGTATAAAATACGATGATTATGTCGCGATTACAGGTCCACATAAAATTCTTCGGCCGCGTTCTGGGAAGTTTTATCGTCCTTTTGTCCCTTTGTTCATACTCTGTCGCGAACGGTCTCGTTATCGAGCACGGCCGCAGGGACTCACGTGAGATCGCGATCACCTTCGACGCCTGCCCCACGACCCTGCCCGATGAGTACGACGAAAAGGTCATCGAGGTCCTGCTCCGCGAAAAAACACCGGCCACACTTTTTCTGAGCGGTCGATGGGTGGAGAAAAACCTGAAAACGGTAAAGTTCCTCGCTGCCCAGCCCCAATTCGAGATCGCAAACCATGCCTTCTGGCATCCCCATCTGCTCGAAAAGGACGATGATCGGATTTTGAGGGAGCTCAAGCGGACTCAGGCGATCATCAAAAAAACAACCGGGCGGACACCGCGCTATTTTCGCCCTCCCTACGGTGAGGTTGATGAGCGGGTGGCCGCTCTCGCGCAAAAAGCCGGACTCGTGACCATCCAGTATGATATTGCTTCCGGTGACCCGGATCCCGGACTTTCCGCCCGGCGGATCATGCGCGGCATAGCGCGGGAAGCAAAAGCCGGGAGCATCATCGTGTTCCATATGAACAGGAAGGGCGTCCACACCGCGGAGGTACTGCCCGCCATCATTGACGACCTGCGAAAGAAGGGGTTTACTCTGGTGACCGTGGGGGAACTGCTGAAGAAGTGATGCTATAAATTCTTTCTTTCTCTCACGCGCACATTGGTTTGTGCAATGAGTTCAAAAAGCCCTCGCATTTCCCTTCCTTTCGGTTATAATATCCCCTATGCAGATTCGAGATATGCTCAAGATCAATCCCCTTGTGCTTGCACCAATGGCCGGCATTTCCGACTTTCCTTTCCGCAGGATTTGCAAAGAGCTCGGCGCCGGACTCGTATTTTCGGAGATGGTGAGCGTCGAAGCGCTGATCAGGGAGCATAAGCGCACCCACGGCATGCTTCGCACCGACCCCGTCGAGCGCCCCGTCGTGTTCCAGATCTTCGGGTCGAAACCCGCATCCATGGCGGAGGCGGCACATATCGTATCGCAGGGCGAAGTGGACTTCATCGATATCAATATGGGTTGCCCGGTGCCCAAGATCCTGAAATCCGGCGCCGGTGCGGCACTCCTTCGCGATCTCGGACTTGCTAAAGAGATCATGGCGGCTGTCGTCGGGGCATCGAGAGTTCCTGTCCTGGTCAAGATGCGGCTCGGATGGGATGCAAAGAGCATCGTGGCTGTGGATGTGGCGCAGGCTGCCGAAGCGGCTGGAATCGCAGCGGTGACCGTGCACGCGAGGACCAAGGCGCAGGGCTTCTCGGGACACGCGGACTGGGGCATGATCAAGGTCGTAAAGAAGTCCGTCGGCATACCGGTGATCGGGAACGGTGATGTGCGCTCCGCGCAGGACGCAAAGAGGATGATGGACGAAACAGGATGCAATGGCGTAATGATCGCACGGGCGATCCAGGGATATCCGTGGATCTTTCGCGAAACAAAGCAGTATCTCGAGACCGGCCTCGTATCCGCCCACCCTTCCCACGAAGAGCGTCAAGCGATCATGCTCCGCCACCTGAGCGATATGGTCAAATTGCTCGGCGAAACCCTCGGCGTTCGCGAGATGCGCAAGCATCTCTGCTGGTACACAAAAGGCCTGCATGGCGCCGCGGAATTCAGAACGACGATCAACCATCTGGCGACTGTTCAGGAGGTGCGGCGGGAGATCGGGGAATACTTCGAAGGACTGCGGCGGAGTGTCACGGCACTTCATCAGGCCTCTTGTCCGCAGTAACAGCTTCGCCAAATCAAAAACCGAAGGGTGCGCACGTGTCAGCAAAGGACTCCCAGCCAGAGTACAATCAACAGGAACGAATCATCTCAGAAGTGCGGCACCATCGCGACCTCCGGGAGAGGACCTACAGGGACCAGGCGCTCAAGCTGTACCCATCGATCTGCGCGCGGTGCGGACGGGAATTCGAAGGGAAAAAACTTCGCGAGCTCACGGTCCATCACAAGGACCATAACCACGATAACAACCCGCCTGACGGCAGCAACTGGGAGCTGCTCTGTCTTTACTGCCACGATATGGAGCACCAGGAGTATCTCGATGAAGCAACGTTTGAAAAGGCAACGCCTGGCGGCAATAAAGAGGTTGTTGCCATGCATAAACCCTTTGCAGCCCTCGAAACGTTGCTGAAGGAAAAGAAGAAGTAAGTTGGCCGACCGGTCAGCGTGACAATCTTTCGATAATATTGCTGCGTCGGTTACGGGACATTTTCTTTACAGGCGGGATGTGCTCTTCTATTTTCCCCCGCCCTTGTGACATCGTTTGCAATCAAGGATCGGGAACGCGACCTTATCATGACAGACTCCGCAATACTCTCCCCGCTCTATCTCGTGCATCGTATACTTTGCGGCACCCTTTTTTATCGGGAAAATATCGGGATGGCAGACCTCGCACCCGTTCCAGACGGCATGCTTTTTATGAGAGAACACAACAGCGTCGTTTCCTGTGCCCATCGCATTAATAACAAAATCTTTTTGCGCCGTGAGACGTGGTCTTTGTATGGAGACGCCTTCAAGAAAATCGATGGGTTTAATCCGTCCGCTGCTTTCCGCCGCCTCCCAGTCGATACCGTTCCCGGAGGAATTCCTCGGCATTGTTTCTAAAAATGATTTGAAGTCCTGCCCTTGAACACGACTCCTTTGCAGTGAATGACATCGCTCACAGGCAGCATTTTTTTGCTGGATCGTCTCCGAGCAGGATGCGAAGATTGTCTTGCCGTTGTATGTGCGTTTTCCGTTATGACAGGTACCGCAGTACAAGCCCTTCCTATTGGCAGCTGCCGTGATAGAGGTAGCACTCTTCGCCATCGCAAATCCGATATCAATGTGACAGAGCCTGCACGTATAACGAGCACGGTGAACCCAATGGTCGAACACAACGGGAGCAAGTCCGGCACGTTCGGAATAATTCGCAATGATGACCTTGCCATACTCATCAGGTGCAACGACCTTCGCACCGGCGTCGCCAGAAGCGAGGAGAAGCAAGACAAGAATGATAATTTTATTCACCGGCAATATCACTCACTTTCCTGACTTGGATTCGATGACAAAGAGCAGGAGGTCCCTGCACATCTGGAGCCTTCTTAAATAAACCTTTCTCTGGGTTTCGTCAAGTTTTTCGATACGCAGCTTCAATGCATCGCTTCGGTCGAGAAGACCCTTCAGTTCATCTACGGTGAATGACATGGAGTCCTGGGTCTTGGAACAGATATCCTCGAACTCATTTTTCCAGTCATCCCCTGCAATAGCGGCCGACGGGGCGAGAAATACGCCATCGGAGAGAAGCGGCATGCCGGAGAATACCAATAGTGCGATGACCAGCGCGATCGCGAGACTTCCTTCCCTGTTTTTCATACTCTCTCCCTCGACTTGGATTTCAACTTATAGGTCCCTTCATGGAATGCCCTCAATCGCATCGCGGCCCTTATCCCACCGGCTTTGAATGGCATCGCTGGCAGTCAAGCGTTGGAAAAGCAACCTTTCCGTGGCACACGCCGCAGTATTTCCCGTCAAATATCTCGATCATGGAATATTTCGTGGACCCCTTTTTCACACCGATAAATATCTCGGGATGACAAACTTCGCAGCCGTTCCACACCGTGTGTTTTTTGTGGGAAAAGATGATGGAGGGCATGCCCTCAACCTTCGCGTCAAGAGAAAAGTCCTTTTGAATGGTAAGTGCCGGCCGCTTGATGGACACTCCATCAAGGAAGTCCAATGGCTTGATGAGCCCCATTTCCTCGGCCTGCTCCCAGTTTATTCCATTCCCGAACCGTTCTTTCGGAAATTTGGCGGTAAACTCAGCAAGGTCATATTCCCGTTTCACGCTCTTTCCGAGCGAATGGCACCTATCGCATCGTTTGCCGTTTTCAGCGGTGAGATTTTTCGAACATGCTTCGAACATCTTTTCAATCCCTTTGAACGACCTATTGCTATTATGGCATGTCCCGCAATAATACCCTTTCATGTTATCGCTTGCCCTGACATTGGTGGTGCCCGCCTTCATGCCGAAGCCGATATCCACGTGACACAGCCTGCAGGTAAACCTTGCCCGATGCAGCCAGTGCTGGAACACGACGGGTGCCATGCCGGCTTTCTCGGAATAGTTGTTCATCACCACGTTTCCGTAGTCGGCAGCCAGAGGACGCTTTTTCTTCGTTCCCGTCTGCGCCAGCACGAGTCCTGAACAAATGAGAACGAGCAGTGATACAACTATGATAACTTTCTTCATGGGTAGCTCCTCCTTAAGACAGTAATTGCATTGAGTCGTATCGATTATAAGGTATTAACACACGATGACGAATCGGAAGCTTTCATTAGGGATGCTCACGCTAATAAACTGATTTCTTATGCCCGGTGCGCACCATCCTACCAACAATAGTGTAGCAAAAGTCTGGTAAAACGTCAATCAATGCTTTCCGGTATGTGGCAGCCGGGTTTTTTGGTGACCATTTGGCCGGGACACAGGTGCATGCGCGCATTGCGACTCAAAGTCACTCCAATTCGATTTTGCCCAGACTATGCTTATGCATTATTTTTTCAAGCATGCGGACAAGTCCTGTTCCCAGAGTAAAAAGCGATTCGATGGGAAGGTTCTTTTCAGCCGAATCGTCGAAGAACAGGTGAAGTCTGGATTCAAGATCGTCCTCGGCCTTCCAGTAGCAGATAAGGATCGGCACTTTGGGAAGAGGATATAAAACCACAGAGATATCAGAGGAAAAACTATTGAAAGACGACACACCGCTGAACATGCTTATCAGGTCTTCGAAAAGCTCTCCATGGCTATCGGCAATATGTTTCAGCGGTAGTTCGCATCTTCGTTCAAAAAGACGGCTCCAGGTACTGCCGTTTTCAAGCTCCCTGAACGGCACCCATCTTCCGGTACTCTCTTCTCCGTTGCTGAAAAGAAGGTAATTAAGCAGCGGTATCGAGAACCAGGCGTGGGTATGGCACTGAGACATCACCACTCCCCGAGCATCAATTTCAAAGTCCTTGCCGAGACACTTCACTACCATTGTTTCGCCGTTGCTTCGGGCTCCCAGGCGGTCCGCTCGCGAAGAAAGCTCGATCATTGAAACCTTTTTTTGCAGGTCTTTCAGTGCGTCTTCCTGTATGCTCTCAATATTGACCTGCCGTTCTACTTGTCCATCATAGAGGGCAAGGGTGGCCCTGTCCAGGAAAGGGCAATCCGCAAGACGTTTTTCCAGTTTTATGACTGAGGCCGCAAAAGCCATGCAAGTCAAGACACCGCAATCACCGCAATTAGATTGCGGCAGAAGCTTATATACTTGCAGAGGAGTTTTGATCCTGGACATTGACATCGCACCTTCAGGTTCGGGCTTTATCGTGAAAAATGCGCCTCGAGCTCATTCCACCGCCTATACACCTCAGCCAGTTCTTTTTCCACCGCTTCAAGCCGTGCCTTTGTGTCGGCCACCTTGTCGCCGCTCTCGCGGTAAAAGACCGGGTCAGCCATTGTCATGATGATCCGCTTCTGCTCGGCATCGAGCTCTTCAATGCGTTGCGGCAGGGTCTCAAGCTCTTTTTGTTCTTTAAAGCTCAGCTTGCGCGGCTTCTCTTTTTGAGGACCGGACACGACCTTTTGTTCCTCAGTCCTGGTCGGCGCTTCGGGTCTTTCACTTTTCCGCTCCCTTTGACGCAGCCAGTCGTCATATCCACCGACGTATTCATTCACCCTGCCGTCGCCCTCGAACACAAGCGAGCTGGTAACGACATCGTTGATGAACGCACGGTCGTGGCTCACGAGCAGCACGGTGCCGGGATAGTCCATTAAAAGCTCTTCAAGCAGGTCGAGGGTCTCGATATCCAGATCGTTCGTGGGCTCATCGAGCACCAGCACGTTCGAGGGCCGGGTAAAGAGCTTTGCAAGCAGCAACCGGTTCCGCTCACCGCCTGACAGGACCTTCACGGGGCTGCGTGCACGGGCGGGCTCGAACAGGAAATCCTGCAGGTAACCGATGACATGCCTCCGAATGCCGTTGATGGTCACGTGGTCGCTGCCATTCGCAACATTGTCCTGCACGGTCTTTGCATCATCGAGTTGTTCGCGGTGCTGGTCAAGGTATGCCACTTCGATATTCGTACCGTGTTTCACGCTGCCCGAGCGGGGCTTCAGATCCCCCAGAAGTATCTTGAGCAGCGTGGTTTTGCCCGAGCCGTTCGGCCCGATGATGCCGATCTTGTCTCCCCGGATGATGGTCGTGGACAGATCGCGGATGACGACCGTGCCGTTGAAGTCGTGGGTGACCCCGGTCGCCTCGATCACCAGCTTGCCTGTGCGCTCCGCCTCCTGCATTTGCATGCGTGCCGCACCGATCACCTCACGCCTCTCGCTCCTGGTCCTGCGCAGTTCCTTGAGAGCCCGCACGCGGCCTTCATTGCGCGTCCTGCGCGCCTTCACGCCCTGCCGGATCCAGACCTCTTCCGCGGCCAGCTTTTTGTCGAACTTCGCATTCTCTACTGCCTCTCCGTCGAGCGCCGCCTGTTTCAGCTCAAGATAGGCCTGGTAATTGCCGGGCCAGCTGGTAAGCCTGCCGCGGTCAAGATCGACTATTCTTGTTGCGAGCTTCTGGAGCAGCATGCGGTCATGGGTCACGAAGAGCAAAGCCCCGCCGAAGGAGAGCAAGAACTCTTCAAGCCACGCAATGGCATCAATATCCAGGTGGTTGGTGGGCTCGTCGAGCAGCAGAAGGTCCGGCGCACCGGCCAGGGCCTTTGCGAGCAGAACCCGCCGTTTGAGGCCGCCCGAAAGCTCCGAGAACTCGGCATCCTCGGGAAGCTTAAGCCGCGTGAGGATGGTCTCGACGCGCTGCTGCATTTGCCACCCACCGGCCGATTCGAACCTATGCTGCACATCCTCGAGCTCCGCCATCAATTTTTCGCTGTGATCGTGTGCCAGTTTGGCACTCACGTGATGATATGCGGCAAGCAGTTTCCCCTGCTCTCCAAAGGCGCTCGATACCACATCGAACACGCTGCCAAAAAGGGACTGAGGCACCTCCTGCGTCAGGAGCGTGATCTTCACTCCCTGCTGGAACACGACCTTGCCGCCATCGGGCGTCAAGTCCCCGGCAATGAGCTTCAAGATCGTGGATTTGCCCGTACCGTTCCGTCCGACCAGACAGACCCGCTCTCCGCGGTCGATCGAAAGATCGGCCCCTTCGATCAGCAACGGCCCGCCGAAACTGACCTTGACGTCCTGGAGACTTACGAATGCCATGCAATACCCCGCTTTTTGTTGACTGTTGCGCCCGCACACTTTACTCCGTGACTTGTTGAATTGCAACCGAAATCAAGGGAATGATGCAGGCGATAGCATGTCGAGAACCGGTGCCATCCATTTGAGTGTGTCCATGCGAATTCCAAATATTTATTGACAAAACAGTATTTTCATATAGAATTGCCACACTATGCGCGATTTTTTTGTCTATTCTTTTCTTTGGGAGGCTGCCTTACATGGAGACACTCTTTTTGATTCTCAGTTTGTCATCAATTGGCGTTATGCTCTATGCCCTGTATAAGGCGTTTGTCCTCAGACACAGGGTTCCGGGCGGCAAGGTCAGGTCAACGTGGAATTTTTTATCAGGTCTCATCGTAATGTTCTCAGTAGGATATCTTTCCACGCCCTTCTTTCGCCTTCTGCCTCCCGACTTCAAAGATGCCCTCGTCGGGGTTATTTTTCTCGCCGGCGCGATCTTTGTCCTTATCGTGATCAAATTGTTCTTTAAAATAATAGAGGATATCGGCCTATGAGTCCAGTGTCAAAAGAAATGGCGGATAACCTGAAGAGCGAGATCTACGCGGTGCTCGGCAAGAGCGCGAGCGAGTTGTTTCTCCGCAGGGTCGACGCGATCCTTGAAGATTGCTCCGCGGGAAAACTGACCGTTGCCCAGACATGCGAGAAGGTTCAGAAATTAGTGTCTCTCTTCATCGACGAGGGAAAAGCCCATGAGATCGGCGCGCGCTGTGCCCCGATCATCACGAAGGCATCCGCAGCAGGAAATTAAGCAGATCATACGCTGCAAATTTGTCGTCCTCCTAAAGTCCTCTAGTGGTGAGTTTGCCTGACACTTGGTACTGACTTCTGCGCCACATACACCACGTGCCGTAACCCGCCCCTTCCCGGTCTCTCTCGATCCACAATGAATCCCGCGGCCGCCAAACGTTTCTCGAACGGCTCGTCAGGACTCTCTCCCCAAACAGCGAAAACCCCGCCCGGAGACAAGGCAGCAGCCGTTGTCTTGAGAGCGTTGCTCCCATAGAACGGGTCGAACAAAGCGTCACGTGATGCACCGGGGCCTTCGTAGAGATCGATGATGATGGCATCAAATTGTTCTGCGCCGGGCTTGGCGGCCCTCGCTATCACCGTCGATACATTTTCGATCGTGATTGTCACCCTCGGGTCTCCCACAGCGTGCTTCGTTATCTCTGCAAGAGGACCGCTGCACCAGGTGACCACCACGGGGTTCAACTCCGCAATGACTACCCGCGCCGCGAAAGGCAATGAATCAAGTGCAGCCTTGAGCGTAAACCCCATGCCCAAACCGCCGATCAGCACCCGCGGCCGGGGGTTTGCTGCTGCTTTTCTGCAGGCAAGTTCGCCCAGAACGATCTCCGACCGGTTGGCGCTGCTGTTCATGAGCACGCGGTTATTGATGAGGATCATAAAGTCGCGGTCGCCACGCTTGCGCAGTTCGAGAACACCCTCTTTGGTATCAACCTTTTCTATCGTCTGCCATGGTTGCGCCATGAAAATTCCTCACAAGGGAAAGCCAAATTTCAAGATTCACCGTTCAAGTCAAACACGACAATGCTGAGAATATTCAATTGCTACTCCGAAGGACAAGCCGCTTTCCGCATCTGCTTGGTCCTGCCCCGCTGCTTCTTGCTCTCGATCCGCCGTTCTTTCGCTGCGAGTGTCGGCCTCGTCTTTTTCCTCGGCTTCGGTCTCTCTGCCGCCTTTCGGATAATCTCGACCAGCCGCGAGATCGCGTCCTCGCGGTTCCGTTCCTGCGTGCGGTGCTGCCGTGCTTCGATGAGCAGGATGCCGTCCTGGGTTATGCGTCTTCCTGCCAGCCGAATGAGCCGCGTGCGCACATCGCCGGGAAGGGACGGTGAGTTTCCCACATCGAACCGGAGCTGCACGGCCGTGGACACCTTGTTCACGTTCTGTCCGCCCGGGCCTGAAGCCCGGACAAAGTGAAGCCGGATCTCGCTCTCGTCAAGAGCTATGGCGCGTGTTACCGTGATCATGACCGTACTTTACACTATTCTCTCTGCCGACTCAAGACGGAATGCCTTCCACTCCTCCGCACCGGCATCCCTGCTTGACAGCCGGAGCACCGCATGGTACTTTGCACCGTATGGCAGCCGTGATTGAAGTCAACAATCTTATCAAGACGTATCCCGGCGTGCGTGCCGTGGATAACGTCAGTCTTTCGATCAGGAAGGGAATCTGCTTCGGCCTGCTCGGACCGAATGGAGCGGGCAAGACCACGCTCATAGAAATCGTTGAAGGCATCCAGAAATGCGATTCCGGGACCACACGGTACCAAGGCGCGCCGATAGGCGCCGCATTCCGCAAGGAAGCAGGCATCCAGTTCCAGGTCACGTCGCTGCAGGAATTCCTGACTGTGCGCGAGACCCTGAGGTTGTTCAAGCACCTCTATCCGAAAACGATGGACCTGCAGGAGGTCATTCGCCTCTGCAGCCTTGACGAGTTCCTCGACCGGGACACGCGCAAACTGTCCGGCGGCCAGCGTCAGCGGCTCCTGATGGCACTTGCCATCATCAATGATCCCGAGGTGCTCTTCCTCGACGAGCCCACGACCGGCCTCGACCCTCAGTCGCGAAGGAACTTCTGGGACCTCATCAATCTGATCAAGTCCCGGAACAAGACGATCATCCTCACCACCCACTACATGGACGAGGCGTATGCGCTCTGCGACGAGATCGCGATCATGGACCGCGGCAAGCTCATCGCACAAGGACCTCCTGAACTGCTGCTCAAGGAGCACTTCGGCAATGTGGTGATGCAGTTTCCGGAAGAGGACGTGGAAAACAAGCTCGACGGGCTCGGGCTCTGCACGTCGAAACAAACGGGGTGGTGCGAGATACAAACGCACGATATCGACAGTACCATCAAGACGCTCCTGGAGCGCGGCGTTTCGCTATCTCGCATGAACATGCGCTCCTGGAGCCTGGAAGACCTGTTCCTCTCGCTCACGGGAAAGGATTTGAGGGGATAGGAATTTCTCACCACGGATGGTGATTCATCCTTTAATTCGATTCAAGAATCAGTCCTCTCTCTTTTTATATTTCATCCGTGTCCATCTGTGTCCATCCGTGGTAATAAGGTTTGACGTTTTTTGAGGTTTCTATGAAAAGATTTTTCGCCATCCTGCATGCGCGCAACATGGAGTTCATCCGCGACAAGTCGTCCCTGGGCTGGAACATCCTGTTCCCGCTCCTGCTCGTGCTCGGCTTTGCCGCCGTGTTCTCCGGAGACCCCCCGGCCATGTTCAAGGTCGGCGTCATCGGCGATACAACGACACTCGCTGGATCGGATGCGGAGTTTCTTAAAACGAAATATATCCAGTTCATTACGGTTGACAATGTGCACGCGGCCATAGACAAGGTCCGGCATTTTCAGCTCGATATGCTGATCGATCTGCGTGAGGGCAGGCAATACTGGGTCAATGAGAACGCGCCGAACGGCTACATCCTCGCACGGATGTTGGGGAGCGGAGCGCGGGGGGAGTATCAGCGCCGGACGGTCCAGGGACGCAAGATACGTTATGTGGATTGGGTGGTGCCGGGGATCCTCGCCATGAATATGATGTTCAGCTGCCTCTTCGGCGTGGGCTACGTGATCGTGCGGTACCGGAAGAACGGCTTCCTCAAGCGGCTCAAGGCAACGCCGCTCAACCCCTTCGAGTTCCTGCTTGCGCAGATGACCTCGCGCCTGCTCCTGATCCAGACGATCACCACTCTCGTCTATGTGGGATGTAATTCCTTCATCCACTTTCAGATGCGCGGGTCATACGTGAATCTTTTCCTTGTCTCACTCGTTGGCGCGATCTGCCTGATTTCCCTCGGCCTGCTCGTGTCCGCGCGGCTTAAGAGCGAAGAACTCGCCGGCGGCATCCTGAACTTGCTCACCTGGCCAATGATGCTGCTGTCGGGCGTCTGGTTCTCCCTTGAAGGCACGAACCCGGTCGTACAGAAGATCGCCCAGTTCCTGCCGCTTACCCACCTTGTTGACGGTGCCCGGGCGATCATGACTGAAGGCGCCGGTCTTGCGGACATCGCACCGCACCTCGCAATCCTCGCGCTCATGACCGCGGTCTTTCTCTCGATCGGATCGTTCATCTTCAGATGGGAGTGATCTTCGCTTTAGTCCTCTCCCCTGTGGGGACAAGGCTGGGTGAGGGGGGTGAGACGGCGATATGCCCTCAAAGAGCGATGTTAGCCGACAAGTGCTTATAACAACATCGACAGGTTGGATCGTTTTGTTTTCCAAGAAGACTGGTTTTTGATACACTGTTACATATTGCTTAATGACATGGTTCGGGCAAGGAGTCACTGAAATGCCAGAGACGGTACGTATTGACATAGAACGTGGTGTCATTTTAATCGATTCGTCCCAACAAGTGGGAGAAAAAGACCTTCAGCGATCACTTGAATCCGTTCTACAGCAGGCCCGTCATCACGGGATTACCAAAGTCATGGTTGATGCAACAAAGCTGACGTCGTTACCTTCAATTATCTCCCTTTATGGTTTTGCTTCTGAATTGTCAAGTCGGGCGAGTAACTTGAAACATGCTATCGTGTTAGCAGGGCAATC
>JBARBN010000196.1:0-23170 GCA_049793155.1 Nitrospirota bacterium | reverse complement strand
TTTCAGGGATATACAGACAGCAGCCCCGAAAGGAATTGGCGGCCGACGCAGCATCAAAGGCCGCTGCCCATGCTGAGATGCTGTCGCGACGTGAATGTGAGATTGTACGCTCGATCGCGGAAGGATTGAACAACCGTCAGATGGCGAAAAAACATGCGATCAGTGAGGCGACAGTGAAGACCCACCGGACAAGGATCATGACGAAGCTGAAGCTCCACAAGACGGCGGAGCTTGTTATGTACGCGGTAAAAGCTCGCCTGCTCGGCGATAAATAAATCCGCGAAAAGAACGCTTAACCGACCTCATCCACTCTGAACCCTTAGCCCTTAGCCCTGAATCCTGAAATCCTGCATACCCACCATACACCTTTAACCCGACAAAATCGGGTAAAAGGTCTACACGCGTTACGCCGAAGGGCCGATTGACTTTGCGACAGTTCGTGCATATCATAATACTTTCAACGTATAAAAATATTTCAAGAATACACACAATGAACGGCTTAGCTAAAGAATAGATGTTATGCACGGCCGTAAGGGCCGTATGAAAAGCAGAGGCGATCGGAATGTTCTATCGCCGAATTTCGACAATGCATAATTCTGAATAAGGAGGACTCTATGAAAAGGTTATTCAGTATCATGGTTTTTGTTCTTTCAACAGCAGTTCTGTTCTCTGCCTGCTCGTCCTCAAGTGATTCACCCGCAGCATCTAGCCCCCCTGCAGCAAACCCAACCCCGACAAACATTGCCACCAGCGTTACCACCAGTGTTGAAGCCCTTGATGTAGTCAATACTATCTTTGAATTATCATACGATGCAATTAAAACCGCTGGCACGGGCACCTTAAGTAACATTACGGTTATAGGTACTACGGGCACAGCTATTGTGAACGGCGTCTTCACTCCAAGTATTTTTTCGGGTTGTTCCGTGGGATTGTGCCCGTACACTATTCAGACAAAAATGACCGCCACAATAATTTACCAAAATTACACCAATACAAGTATCACATCCAGTAGTACATCATCTATAGCGCTTAACGGCACAATCGTATTCAATGAATGGGAAGAAGAAAGCGTTTCACTCGGCGGTAATGTTTTTAACACTTCTAATTGCTCGCTCGCAAGTGTGCAGACACCAATTAATTACCAGGAGTATGATACGTCAAATGGGGGTGTCAGTACCGACATTAGTGACGTAGTCACGTTCACAATGAGTGGCATGTCGTCGTGGGCCGCGAACGGCGCGCCGATGCGCAATTGTACATATGGTGAGGCCGGAACCCTTTCTGGTACGGGCTCCGGAGGTAGTTTATCTTATACCACCATTAAACCAGGAGACCCCAACGCCTGCCATAACTGCGAGAGCGCGTGCAGCGGCATACCTGACTGTAGTTGCTGCCAGGTATGCGGGGGATGTTTGGAGTAAAGGGAGGCTAATCTGTGCTGCACGCGAGATTTAAGGAGCAACTTCATCACAAATTTGCGAAACAAGTTGTGACCTTTTCGCAGTAATATGCCATCTATCCGCCGACATGAGCTTATTGACTATACGTGATCAAAAAAGGAGGACAGTGTCATGAAGATACAGAACGTGTTCAGAATAGTTGTAGCTGTTGCAGTGTTTGCGCTCGTATCCTGCGCGTCTGCAGGAAAGCAGTTCGACACCACACACGTAAACGATATCAAGAAAGGATCCCAGGACAAAAACCAGATCCGCGCATGGTTCGGCGAGCCGCACCGCGAGCAGGCGATTTCGAGCAGCCCGCTCGGATGCACAGAGCGATGGATCTATACTCACGCATTCTCATCCTTTGGTGGAACTAAAACGAAAACCGAAACCCTCGTGGTGGATTTCAATAAGAACGGGAAGGTTTGCGACAACGCGTACCTGGAGCAATGATATACTAATGTGCGAGACGTTATTTCCTGTTTTTTTAGCAAGCTGTACTTCTGATGCCGGGATTCATCGGCCGAGTTTCTATCAGAAGTCTGTTTTTTATTGACAGCGAGTAGGGCAAGAGATCCCAATGCGCCAAAGAGGTCAGCAATGAGGTACTGGTTTCTGAAGGTCTTCCTTGTTATGATGGCTGCGTTTCTTTTTGCCGGATGCGCTATAAAGTTTTCAATCAAGGACCCGGTCGTATCCAATCTCAAGTACGACAAAGGCCCGAAAAAGTCGGTTGTCCTGCAGGTCATTGATCGGCGATCCAGCATGGTTTTCCATGAAAGACTCGGCGCCTTAACCCATGGCAAGATTGAACTGGACAACATCGCAGACCCCGTTGCTTGGCTCTCTCAAGCGCTGGAGAAGGAATTTACGGCGCGCAATATCCCCGTACAGGTTGTCTACGGGAACACGACCAAATCGGCGGATATCGTGCTGACGGTAAAGAAGTTTCAGATCGTCAGCCGCCGAACAGGGGGTTCGGAATATAACCCCTGGGAGACCTATCATTCCTTCAGAGGTGACGTGACAACAGGTCGTAAGACCACTGATATTCGCGCTTACTTCTTCAATGGGAAGGTGCCGTGGACCTGGAAGGCGGTTGAAGAGGCGTGTTTCAATATGCCTCTATCGCTACTTGTGAAGGAGATAGCATCGAAGATCAATACTATCGCCCTGCACTATTCTGCCGGCGATGAAAGTATCAGAGATACCGGTGCCCGTGCAGCTGAACAAGCAAAAAATAAAGATGACCATGCCTGCTTCACCCTTTTTGAGTTGGGCGGATCGAATAACCCCGGCGCCTTGAAAACCCTTCACACTTTTGCCGAAAACGATGATCGCTTTGTTCGGGCGTGCGCTCTGTCTGCGATAGGCACGCTGGGCGCGAAGAATCAATTCGAATTTCTGCAAAAAAAATATATGCAATATGACGAGATTGACAAATACATGGCACTGAAGTCTATCGGTGATGCCGGCACGCCGCAGGCAATGGAATTTGTCAGGAAATCGATGGGTGATCCCCTGTATGCGAACGAGATGGCATTTAAATATTGCGCTGATCTCTATCTTGAAAAATAGCAATGTAAGGAAATCAGTCGTTTCGTGGGTCTATTTCACTAGTCGGCAAGATCATTTCACGTATAACTCTATAAAAAAGGAGGGCACTATGAAACGGTTATTCAGTATTTTAACTCTTGCTCTTTCGACGGCGGTTTTGCTATCATCCTGTGGCGGAGGAGGGGGTGGTGGAGGAGAATCGCCAGCGAATCCCAACCAGGCTGCGGTGAACATGCAGTACTCCTGGGGTTGTCCTAGTTGTGGTAATCCAGCCGGTATGGACATAACCAATCAAACATCTACAGGCACAAACACGGCCACGATCAGCGGATTTATAATGGTATGTTCTGGAAACGGATCTTGTCAATCATTCTGCAGCGCCAGCGCGAACGCTGAGAACTCATTTTCAGGTACCGTGACTGGTAACACATTCAGTGTCACGAATACAGCAAACCCCAGTGGATGGTCAGCTTCAGGATACGTCGTCGGAGCAACTATGACAGTGACAGTAGTTTCGAACTCGAATGGTTGCTACGGCAACCAGACACAGACGCAAACGCTCTCGCATTAGGCGTATAAGCAATTAAGGGTCGTTTACTCTTAGTCATGAAGGACGGCTTTAACACGCCTCGCATATAATTCGATCAAGGGGGAAGCCGAAAGGCTCCTCCTGCTTTTGCTCATAAATCCGGAACGCACGTGCGAGACAACTTCTCACTCGTCTAGTCAGCCTCTGAAAGCCCTTCAGTGCCGACGAATGCATGATGCTTCCGGAATCTATCGCCCTTGTCACAATATTGGCATCCTACAGTTGTAGGTGATATCTACATTTCGTGATTGGCTTTTAATGTGGAAGTTTTCACGTCCTCCTGACCCCTAATTGACTCCGCGAGTGCCGTGTTCATGACCTTACCCTGATAGGTGTTTAACGCGCTCCTGATCTCGGAGGAGTGCGCTATGGCCTTTTCGATCCCCATGTTCGCCAGTAGTTTTATATACGGGAGCGTCGCATTCGTGAGCGCCAGGGTCGAAGTGCGGGGATAGGCGCCCGGCATGTTGGCCACGCAGTAGTGCACGATGCCGTCGACGACGAACACGGGATCATCATGGGTCGTAGGCCGCGAGGTCTCTACGCACCCGCCCTGGTCCACGGACACGTCCACGATCACCGAGCCCTTCTTCATGGCCCCGAGCATTTTCCGCGTGATCAGGACCGGTGTCCTGCCCCCGGGAACGAGCACCGCGCCGACAATGATGTCCGCATCCATTATCTCCTCCTCCAGCGCGTGGGCGGTCATGGGCAGCGTCCTTACACGCCCCTTGAACAACTCATCGATCCGCTGCAAGCCGGCCGTGTCACGGTTGATCACCACGGTTTCCATGCCCAGTCCCATACCGACGCGGGCCGCGTTCGTACCGACAACGCCCGCTCCGAGGATCACGATCTTTCCCGGCCGCACACCGGAGACGCCCGTGGGAAGGACGCCAGAGCCGCCTTTGAATCTCTGGAGATAGAACGCGGCCATGAGCGGCGCCATTCTGCCGGCGATCTCGCTCATGGGGGCAAGGAGAGGGAGTTTGCCGCTGCGTTCGAGCGTCTCATATGCAAGGCCTGTCGCCTCTTTTGCGAGCAGCAGCCTTGTCAACTCCGGGTTGGGCGCGAGGTGGAGATAGGTGAAGAGGGCGACGCCTTCGCGCAGCAGGGGATATTCGGATGAAACAGGCTCCTTTACCTTCACGATCAGTTCGGCCCGATCATAGACCGTCTCCCTCTCTGCTAATTCCGCGCCCGCCTTGCGGTATGCATCATTGAGGAAACCGCTCCCCTTTCCGGCGTCTGTCTCGACCAGGACCGTATGGCCGCCAAGAACCAGTTCCCGCGCGCCGACTGGCGTCAATCCTACCCGGAATTCCTCGATCTTGATCTCCCTGGGTACGCCGATGATCATCGTCTGTTCTCCTGTTTAAAATGTATCACGTTCTCCCGGGGATTACAATGAGCCTATCCGCCCATAGCCGGGATTTGTTGACTAATCCGCCGATTTTAGGTAGTATGTGACCTCTCAATCATCATTTCATTTAGCGGAGGATCATATGGCTGAAGAAAAGAAGGAACCATGGCTCAGTTATCTCGCGCTTACGACGGTGATCTTCGCCGTGTGCGCAACGCTCTCGACGCTGAAAGGCGGCGGTTACTCGACCCGTTCGGTGATGTCTCAGGCCCAGGCCTCGGACCAGTGGGCCTATTACCAGTCCAAGAGCATCAAGGAATATGTCTATGACCTGCAGCGGGAGAAGTTCGAGATGGACCTCAAGACGAACAAGGGCATGTCCCGCGCGCTGGCTGCTGATTATGAAAAGCGGATAGCTGCATACAAAGAGAAGATAGACCGGTACGAAAAGGAAAAGGAAGAGATCAAGACCAAGGCGGAGGGGCTGGAAAAGCGGCGCGATGATGCCCAGGTCCATTCAGGCGCATTCGGCCTGGCTGCAATGTTCCTGCAGATAGCAATTCTTCTCTCGTCCATCGCAGCGTTAATGAAAAAAAAGCTTTTCTGGTTCATCGGCATGGGGGCCGGTGCGTTCGGCCTGCTGTATTTCTTGAACGGTTTTTTTCTTTTTATGAAGTAGTCGTCGCTGATTTCTCATGCAGGGCATATCGGAACCATGATCGTTTCTATCGATGAGGGAGACCGGGGATGAATCGCGTCAAGTGGCAGATCATATTGGGACTACTGCTGGTGGCAGTGTCGGCCATCCTGTACAATGTTCAGATCAGGCTCTTTCATTCGCCGCGCGATACATACTTTTACCTGTTTCAGGACCTCGCCTTTATCCCCATTCAGGTCCTGCTGGTCACCCTGATCCTGAACCAACTGCTGAATGTGCGCGAGAAGCTCTCGATGCTGAACAAACTGAACATGGTCATCGGGACGTTTTTCAGCGAGGTGGGGACAACGCTTCTCAGGTCGTTCGCAGCGATCGATCAGAACACCGACGGGATAAGGAAAGAGCTTCTGATAAAGGGTGAGTGGACGGACCAACAGTTTGCCGCTGTTATCAAGCAAGTCCGCGGCAATGCATTCGGGATACAGTATGCCGGCAGTGATCTGGAGGCGCTCAAAACCATTTTAACGGGGAAGCGGAATTTTATGCTCGGATTGCTCGAGAATCCAAACCTGCTCGAGCACGAGACCTTTACCGAACTTCTCTGGGCGGTGTTCCATCTGTCCGAGGAACTGGCCGTACGCGAAGACTTGCGGAATTTGACGCCGGCTGACGGCAAGCACATCGCCGGTGATATCAAGCGGGCCTATGCCATCCTCATTGTGGAATGGCTTGCCTACATGAGACATCTGAAACACGACTACCCATACCTTTTCTCGTTTGCCGTGAGGACGAATCCCTTCGATCCGAATGCTTCACCGACGATCAAATAGCGGCTGTCGGTCGTTGCCGCAGAAATATCTGCCTTTTCATCAGTAAATCCCGGCCCCTCAGACCGCTCCAGCAGAAAAGACCCGAAAGTTAGCCTGGCAGGGAGCAGAGCTCCTATGGTTCGAAACTCACTGCATTGCCTTTGCCCATGGGCTCGCTGCTTCTTTTGACGACCGCGGTAGAGGTCTTCTCTTTCACAAGGATCACTTGCACTTCACCGATCGCTTTTTTCGGGAATCCGCGCTTGCTTGGTTCATCGTATACGATGAACCGGTCCCCGGGCTCGACGCCTTCCGAATTGCCCATATCAAGATATACAACGTCGGTCTGAGCATTGATGCTTCGCCTGTCCGTAACTTCGAGGATATATCCTGATATGTCCTTGGCCTTCTTTTGCGAGGGATAAAAGATGGGTACCGGTTCCTGATAGGGGGTCAGCATGTTGCCTTTTTCGATCGCATCGAAAGAAAGTGTGATCCGCGCGGTAAGCACCTTGGCGGCGGGATCCTTGGCGGTGATCTGGAGAATGCCGAGTCCCTTGATGAGTTTGCCGAAGTTCTTGCCTGTTATGGGGTGCTTGACCTTGTGCGAATGAGTATAAATCAAAAATTTGTCACCGATCTTTATGTTTTCAGCATCACGCATCGAGACATACACGACGTCATCATAACCGAGTACCGATTTGCCATTTTCCTGGGATCCGGTGATGACATCTCCCGTTTCGTCATCACTCACGAAGCCCGCACTGAGCATGGCGTATTTGTCGATAATAGGATAGATCTGCTCCTCAGGCATGATGATCCTGTTTCCCCCTGACGGCATCTCCTCGCCGGTTCCACCCGGGACTGGCTGGACAGGTTTAGGGATCGTAACGTGGGCAGCCGCAATCCCTTCACGCTGTTTGATTTCCGGGACGGCAGTTTCCTCGACGGGGGCTTCTGCTTCTTTGGCCGGCTGCGTCGGCGCAGCCTCAGCCTGCAATGCCCGTTCGTTCGGCGAGAGACTTGGGATCATCAGTGTGTTCCCGGTAAAGATCAGGTCCGGGTTGGTGATGGCCGGGTTTGCCTTCCAGATGAACGGCCAGAGGAAGGGGTCTTTCAAGAACGCATGTGAGATGTCCCAGAGTGTGTCTCCCTTTTTGATGAGATAGGGGTGAAGTTCTTGCGCCGCGGGTGCGGGCTCGACTGCCTCGGGTTCTATCACTACCGCCGCTGGCGCTGCGGGCGCCGGTGCAGAGGGCGTCGGCTCGACTGCCGCGGGTTCTGTTGCAGGAGCAGGCGCAGGCGCCTCAACCTGCGCCGCCGCTGCAGGCGGGACTGGTTGCTGGACATGATGAGATGCGCAGGAAAAGAGTATGGGGATAAGAACGATACCAAGTGATAGCATGAAGTGTTTCAACCGTGTGGTCATTCCTGCCTCCTTATTTTGTCGCTCATGGATGCTTTTTCCTTGCGGGCCGCAGTCTGTTTATTCTCTCGTGAGCCCGCAAAAACGCGATTCCGCGTCCCACCCAGGGATCAGGGAGCGGAGTTTTTCGCGAATCATTTTGTTAGAAGATATACGAGAAACCTCTTGTTTGTCAAGAGAATTAATCAAACAGCGGCCAAAACCAGACCTTGCTTTTGGCGGGTCTTTTTGGTATTCTTCCGATACTATGAGGTTGACCACTCAAGAGGGCAAGGAAGGGTGGAGAGGTGTGATCTACCTCTTTTCTTTTCTCCTCCTGACCGCCCTCGCCATCGTTCTTCAGCTCCAAAACCGCGGTTTTGAAGGGCCTCTGTCCGACAACATCCTGATCTTCATCCTCATCAATGCGAACCTCCTTCTCCTGGCAGCGGTCATCTTCATGATGGCCAGGAGCCTTTGGAAACTCGCGATGGAGCGGAGACAGGGGGTGCTGGGGGCCCGGTTCAGGACCAAACTGGTCGTCGCCTTTGTCAGCCTGTCGTTCATTCCTCCCATGCTCCTTTTTCTGATCGGGAGCGGGATGTTTACCACGAGTATCGAGCGCCTTTTCAGTCTCAGGATCGAGAATTCACTCAAGGACTCGGTTTCGGTCGCCCAGGAATATTACGATCGTCTCCAGAAAGAGGCCACGGCTTTCGGCAACCAGATCAGCGGACAGATGACGGACGCAAGGATCCTGCCGCAGTTCGAGAATCGGGTCCTCAAGGACTACCTGACCAGGAAGGCGGAGGAGTACGGACTGGGTTCGGTAGAAATCTTCACCTCCCCCCGCGTTCGGGCAGTGGTCGTTGTTACGCGTCAATATCCTTCAAAAACCTTTACCCAGACGTCCGCCGATCTCGTGGCCAGGGCCTTTGCGGGAGAGGAGGCGGCAGATGTGATGGGGTCGCCAAGGAAGGGCGACATCATGCGGGCAATCGTCCCGCTCTACGAACCCTTGCCGTCGGGAAAAGGAAGACGAGTTGCCGCGGCAGTCGCGGTTAGTTTTTATATTCCCCAGAATCTTGCCGCAAAGTCGGCGACCATGCGAGAAGGGTATGCACAGTACCGGTCGGCGTTCAGCAAAAAGGACCCGATAAAACTGTCTTACCGGCTCGGGTTCCTTTCGGTGACACTGGCGCTTCTCCTTGCGGCGATCTGGGTGGCGCTCCGAGTGGCCGCCAGCATCACGGTGCCGATCACGAAACTTGCTGAGGGGACCGCGGCAGTGGCGGCAGGCAGGTTCGATTACAGGATCGATGAAAAGTCCGACGACGAGGTGGGGGTGCTGATCGCTTCGTTCAACAAGATGACCCATGACCTCCAGCAATCCCGGGAGCAGGTTGAGCAGGAGGTCAACTACAAGAAGACCATCCTCTCGAACATCGAGACCGGGGTCGTGTCCATCGACCGCTCCGGCAAGATCACGACGGTCAACCGCTCGGCATCCGAGATCCTCGGCATCCTGGAACAGGATGTGCTCGGCAAACGGTACGATGAGGCTTTCGGGTTCCTCGAACTGGATCCGATCCGCAGACTGTTCCGCAGGCTCGAGCAGGGCCAGGGACGTGCCGAGGAGGAGTTGTCGTTCAACGTCCGGGGCAGGATACTGACGCTCCGGATGCGCATCTCCGCGCTCAGGGACGGCAGCGGAACGCCCATCGGGTCGGTCATCACGTTCGACGACCTGACGGAACTGCTGCGCGCCAAGAAGGCCGAGACCTGGCAGGATGTGGCGAGACGCATCGCCCACGAGTTCAAGAACCCGCTCACGCCGATCAAGCTTTCCGCCGAGCGGCTGCGCAAGAAACACGCAGAGGGCGCCCCTGATTTCAACGCCGTCTTCGATGAGTGCAGTATGACGATCGTACAGGAGGCCGACGGACTGCGGAAGCTCGTGGACGAATTCGCGAATTTTGCGCGCATGCCCAGCTCGAACCCGACGCTTCAACCCCTCGCGCCGGTGCTTGAAAGCGCGGTGCAGCTTTACAGCGGGCACAAGGATATTGTGTTCGTGAAGGATGTCATGCCGGACCTGCCGGATGTGTTACTCGACCGTGAGCAGATCAAGCGGGTATTCATTAACCTCTTTGAAAACGCGGTGGAGGCCATGGGCGGTAAGGGCAGGATCCTGGTTTCGGCAAGGATGGCCTCTTCCGGCATGGCGCAGATCGATGTTGCCGATGAAGGGCCGGGGATCGAAGCTGAGGATGTGCCGAAGCTTTTCCAGCCGGATTTCTCCCGAAAGAAAAAGAAGAGCGGACTGGGTCTGGCGATCGTGCTCAGGATCATCAATGACCACGGCGGCACGATCGGCGTGTCGCAGAATGACCCTCGCGGGGCGCGGTTCACGATAGAACTGCCGGTGATGGTGAAAAAACAGAGTAGTCAGAGTTCGTAAAATCATAGTAGTACAGAGTTCAGAGTACAGAGTGATATATCATGAGTGGCATTTTTACTTTGTACCTTGTACTCTGTACTGCGTACTTAATTTAGGGGGGTCATAGTGGATACAGCATCAACAATACTGATAAGCCTTGTCGCGATATATCTTATTTTCAAATTGTTCGGTTTTCTGGGACGGCTGGGGATCAAACAGATCTCGCCGAAGGAACTCGATCAGAAGAAGGGCATGACGCTCCTCGATGTAAGCACGGACAAGGAACACGAGAGAGGGCACATCCCGGGCTCGATCCACGTGCCCTTGTCGGACATCGGCACCAAGATCAAGAAGATCAAAAAGGACAAGGAGCTGGTGGTGTACTGCCAGAACGGCAACCGGAGCATCTGGGCCATCAAGCGGCTGATGGGCATGGGTTACAAGAACCTCACCAACCTGAAGGGCGGATATAATGCCTGGAAGAGAACGCATTAACGAGCTGAGGCGGGACTACCGGGTGAAAAAGCCGCTGATCGTTCAACGGCTCGCTGAGTTCAGAAAAGTGTATGAGAAGGGCGACCGGGCGATCTTCGAAGAGCTCTGCTACTGCATCCTCACCGCGGGCAGCAGCGCGAAAATGGGCATGCGCACGGTAGAGGCGCTCAAGGACATTATCAGAAGCGGCAGCGAGAAGGAACTCCAGCAGCGCGCACGAGCGCACAGCGTCCGGTTCTGGCGCCTGCGTCCTTCGTACATCGTTCACACGAGGGAATATCTCGATGAGGCCTGCGGGCTGAAGCTCAAACGGCTGATCGGATCCTTTGACAGCCGGGACGCGCGCCGCGATTTTTTCGCGAAGAACAAGGGCATAAAAGGGATCGGATATAAAGAGGCGAGCCATTTTCTGCGCAATATCGGCTTCCCCGGCTATGCTATTCTGGATAAGCACATTCTGAACAGCCTGCGCGAGATGGGGCTGATCGGCGCTCATATGCGTCCCACGACGCGCGCGGGCTACCTCGCGATCGAGCAGAAGCTTGAAGAATTCGCGAACGAGATCGGCATCGACATGGACCACCTTGACCTGCTCCTGTGGTCCCGCAAGACCGGGGAGATATTAAAATGAGTGTAAGGCTGATGGGCAAAACGGCAATAATATTTCTCGCAATAGCCTATGAAAGAAAAGCGGCCACTTAGGGAATCTGCAAAGTTCGCAAAGAAAGGCTAAATTATTTGTTATTTAAAACCAAGACTAAAGATTTTCTTGGCGTTCTTTGCGTCTTTGCGAGAGACGCTTTTCGGTTTTGACCTTTCGGTTCCGGATTTGTCCGGATCAGGCATGAGAGGATGAGGGACGAAGGATGAAGCTTCCGAAATCCGCTATCCGAAATCGCCAATGAAAAAGATCATCTTCCTCTCGCTGCTGGTAATCATCGGCATCATGTTTTCCGCCCAGATCAAACGCGGGTGCCTGAGCCTGCTCATCCTTATCGACAGTGTCCGGCCGCCGGAGAAGGCCCTGATGGGGAAGCTCATGGACGGACCGACGAAGACGAAGGTGACGGTCCCTGGCAGGGGGCGGATAGTTCACGCTGATCTCTATCGTTCTGACCGGCTGGGAAGACAGTTTCCGCTGCTCCTCGTGCACGGCGTAAACCCATCGGGCAAGGACGATGAACAACTCGTGCTTTTGGCCAAAGACCTGGCGCAGGCAGGGTTCCTTGTCCTGGTTCCTGATCTCGAGGGTGTGAAGACCCTTCGGTTCAGGATCACCGATGCCGAGGACATCGTCCAAAGCTTTCTGTACCTGATCGGGCTGAAGCATGCCGGATCCCGCGGGGGCATGATGGGCATAAGCTGCGGAGCGGGGCCCATGCTGCTCGCCTCGGCTGACCCGCGGATACGGAACAAGATCAGCGTCGTAGCGACCGTCGGAGCGTATTACGACCTTCGCAATGTGCTGTCCTTCGCCTTGACCGGGGCCTACGAGTATGGTGGGCACCGGGGATATGTCAGGCCGGAATCCTCACTCAGGTGGTTGCTCGCATACAAGAACCTCGATCTTCTGCGTTCGCCGGATGACCGCGAAAAGTTCAGAACGATCATCGAAAAGCGCAACCGATACGAGATCGCAGCCGCCGAAGCGCTTGCAAAATCCCTCGGTCCTGAGGGCAGGGCGCTTTATGTCTTTCTCGTCAATACCGACCACGAACGATTCGCCCCGCTCTACGAGAACCTTCCGCTGCCGGTGAGGGAATATGTCTATCAGCTGTCTCCGTCACGGGCGATGAAATATATCACAGCCTCATTCATCATTACTCACGGGGTTGACGATTATTCAATCCCTTATACGGAGAGCATGAGGCTGGCCGATGCCGTTGTCGGCAAGGATCGGGTACGTCTTGCCCTCATCCCGCAGCTCATGCAGAACGTCCCCGTCGAGCCCTCGGCAGGTGATCTGTACCAGCGGTATGTCCTGGGAGGGTGGCGTTTGTTTTCAGCGATCTACGAACTTCTTGAGAAGAGCGCAATGGAGGGGCAGGGGACAGGAGCCGGTAAGTAGTAGCCAGGAGACAGGAGAAAGTTTCTTGGCCGCGGAATTAGTAATCCAAAAAAAGCGATGTTGGCCACATAACGCACAGAACGCTCAAAGAAAAAACGAGAATTTGAAATGAAAAAAAGTATTTACCAAATAGGAGAGGCGTTGCAGTATTATTTTTACGACACCGGTAATGAAAGGGAACTATGAGTGATAAGGGTCTCAAAAAGGCGGTCATCATCGGTGCGACGATCGGCGCGCTGGTCAGTCTCGGCGCGGCCCTCTCCATGGATATTGTTCTCTCTGACACGTTTCAGGGGACCTGGTGGGACGCGGCTGTAAAGGACGCGACCAAGATGTTCGGTCCGGCCCTGGGACACAATTTTATTGTGGTTGGAATTCTGCTCGTTCTGGTGCTGGCGTTCCTGGCGGGTTTTGGCGCTTTGCTCGGCGCCGCCGGTGGTATTATGATAAGAGTTTTTTTCAAGAGTGTGCTCAAGCTATAGGACCCGTTCCGAACATCGATCAAGAAGACCCGGACCATATCCCCGAGGCGAGATACTGAAATTCCTTATGTTTTCTTTTTCCCATGAAACAGCTCGCTGCCGGCGCCGGGATAGATCCTTCGCTCGCTTATTGGCGTTGGCCTGTCGACTCGCGGCCATTTCTCGAATTGCGGTTCCGAACCTTCCTGTGCGGCCGGTGTAGGCTGCCGGTCCGCCATCAACGGCTGGTCGCGTACATTTGTCCCTGTGACATGGTAGCTGAACTCAACGGGGATGCCGTTCGGATCATATGAATAGATCGAATGGATGAAACCGTGGTCAATGGCCTCGGATACCCAGATGCCGGCTGCGGTAAAACGATCCTTAAGCTCCCAAAGATCATCTTCAGTCTCGAGACCGATCGAGACATGGTCGAAGATGAAAGGGCCGCGTACCGGTCGCCCATGCTCCTTTTCCACAGCAGGTTCGATCCCCGGCCATTCAAAGAAGGTGATCATGTCATACCGGGAGATCTCAAAAAAGTACTGCCGGTATCCCGGTTTGCCGAGCCCGGCGATCAACCGCATTCCGAGCAGATCCCGCCAGAACCGGATGGTTTCGTCCATGTTGCCAGTAGCCAGGGCCAGATGGTTTACTCCATTAAAGGTCACCATGAACCCCCCCCTCGTATTTACAGCGTATCACAATATTACCGCGGGGGACATATTCTTTTCAATTAAAAAGAATCCCGAATGAGGTGTTTTCATCAAGCGCGGCAGCAAAATAATGAGGATTTACACGGCTCCTTGTTGTAGTATATACTAACTCTGTATTGATGCCTCGCGATAAGTATGCTACAGGTCTATGAACGACATTGAAATGCGGGCCATGCTCATCGAGTACATGGGAAATGGCTTTCTCGAAAATATCATAGCGTTACTCAAGCAGGACAACTCGCTCTACCGGTTCATTCCCGATCTCCTGGGTGATGATAACCTCCGGGTGAGGCTTGGAGCCACGGCGCTGGTGGAGGAGCTGGTCATTGAACATCGGGAGGAGCTCACGGCCGCAGTGCCGGGGACCATCGAGCTTTTGAATCATGAGAGTCCGAACATCCGGGGAGACGCCGCCTCGGTGCTCGGGATCATCAAGGATGCCTCTGCGATCAATGCACTGCAAAGATGCCTGCACGACGACCATCCGGGGGTCCGCGAGATCGCACGTGATGCGCTTGAGGAGTTCGACCTTTGAACGAGGTGCTGCAACGAAGGGTTGATGGACAAGCTGTACCTAATACCTCGTCACGGTCCCGTCTACATAACCAGTGGACCTCCCACAATTTTCAGGATCGTTCCCGGATTATTTCACTACATCGAAGAGATGACCCCCAGTTTCCTGAGGAGGTGGGCGATCATGACCCCGATCAGGAAAACAGTGCCGGTTATCCCGATGAACGAAAAAAAGGAATAGACCGCTTTTTTTGGCCACGGCTGGTTGAGGGGTCGGATGGAAAGGAAGTAGACAAGGAGGCTGAAGCCCAGTCCGAGAAGGAAGCTGATGGTCTCGATCATGAACCGGATACTACCCAAAGTCGGGCCTCCTGTCAACCCTCTTGTTCTGAAGGGTATCAAGATTATTTATTTGACAGTAACGTGTCTCTCAATTACTATTTATTATGCACGCAAAAAACGGAAATGATCCTGTTGATGATGAAGGGTGGGAGTACGGCGATATCTGGAAGAAGGGCTCGCCGGACCAGCCGTTGAACGGGGACGATGTCGAATTCGTCGAGATCCTTCGTACGGATATCGGGGCCGGTTACGACGATTCTTATATGATGGAACTGGTTACCTTTCTCGGTTCCCGCGGCATTCAGGCAACCTATGATTCCTTTTCGCTCGGTGCCGAGGTGGGAGCGATCAAGACCTATGTGCTGAAGGCGGAGCTGGGCAAAGAAGAAGAGGCAATTCAGCTTCTTAATGAAAAATTCAAAGAGCAAAGGTGATTTAATTTGGGCAGCTGCACTCAACAATAAAAAAGAGAAGGGAGTCGTCACGTGTCCGAATCAAAGGAAATAAAAGAACTGGAAGAATCGCTCGACGCATACAAATCCAAGGTCTCGCAGGTGAACAAGGCGACACTCACCTGGGACAAGGACCTGGTTTTCGTAGGCAGGACGAACCGCGGATATGAAGTGGAGTTCGATGCCCAACAGCAGTGGGGCTGCTCGCCGACCGAGACGCTCCTCCTGAGCTTGGCCGGCTGCATGGCGATCGACATGGTGTCGTTCATCAAAAAAATGAAAGTCGAGATCAAGTCGTACAAGATGGATATTATGGGAGAGCGCAACCCCACGCCGCCCCAGTACTATACCTCCATCGAGATGGTCATTTCCATTACCGGGACAGGCCTCACGGCTAAAAAAATTGAGCGGGGCATCTCGCTCTCGCAGGAGAAGTACTGTTCCGTGTACCATTCACTCAGAAAAGACTTGAAAGTGAAGGTTGATTACACGTTCGAGAACGTGTAACACTTAAGTGAATGCAAAAGACAGAATGCAAAACGCAAAAAATAAGAATGGAAAGGGGTTTGCACGCTGTTATTTTGCAGTTTGCAATTTACATTTTGCTTTTTGAGTTTTTCCGATGACCACCGTCCGTCTCCTCAAAAACGGGGTAGAGGCCTTTCCGGCCATGTTTGCGGCGATACGGGAGGCATCACGGTGCATTGCGGTCGAGATGTACATTATCGCCGACGATGAGACCGGGAGGGAGTTTCGTGATCATCTCACGGCCGCCGCAAAAAGAGGGATCCTGGTCGACGTGCTCGTTGATTCCTGGGGGTCCCTGTACCTCCCGAACACATTCTGGGACGGGCTCATCACCGCGGGCGGCTCGGTGAAGTGGTTCCGTCCTATCACGCGCGGCGTCGTGTTCTTCAGGAACCACCGTAAATTGCTGCTTGTTGACGATCGTGTAGCCTACCTCGGGGGGATGAACATTGCCGACGAATACTATCGCGGCGCGCGAGGGGAATTGCCCTGGCGTGACAACATGCTTGAGATCGCCGGAACAGGCGTGGCCTGGCTGAGGCGGTCGTTCCTTCGAATGTGGGGGCAGGCCGATTCGCCATTCAGAGTTTTTTTACACCGGCTCAGATTTGTCCGGAAGAGGAGAATGGCCGGCGGGAAGAACGTTCGGTTCCTTGAAAGCGGGCCTGAGAATCCCATGCGGCGTGTCCGCGATGCATACCGCCAGGTCATCCAGGATGCGCATTCCGAGATCGATCTTGCCATGGGCTATTTCTATCCGCACGGCAGGACGCTGCGGGCGCTCAAACGCGCGGTCATTCGCGGGGTGCGGGTGCGGCTTCTCTTTTCGCAGAAGACCGATGTTCCGATCGCGCGCTGGGCGGCCCGGGGCCTGTACGGCAGGATGCTGCGGGCGGGGGTCGAGGTCTGGGAATATGTCCCGGCGATGATGCATGCCAAACTCGCGGTCGCCGGCGACACCGTCGTCGCGGGCTCCGCGAACCTTGATATCCGGAGCGGATTTTTCAACTATGAGCTGGTGGCCGTCGTGAGCGACCCGGCGCTCGCAGCGCGGGCGCGCGCGGATTTCGAGGATGACCTCAAACAGTCGGTCCGCATCCGCATTGAAGAGTGGCGCAAGAGGCCGTGGACGCAGAAACTGAAAGAGCGGATCAGCTACTTTCTGCTTGCGCGGGCCGACATCCTCATTTCGAGAATGGGGTTGCCCGGAAGGATGCGGAAAAATGAAAGCCAACACCCTGTTCCCGATAGAAGCACTCGGGGATGACGGACTTGTTAGGAGATGGAGGGAACCATGAAGCTCAAAGGGACCAAAACAGAAAAAAATCTGCTTGCAGCGTTTGCCGGGGAATCGCAGGCACGAAACCGCTACACTTTCTTCGCGAGCGCGGCGAAGAAAGAAGGATATGAACAGATAGCGGCCATATTCCTCGAGACCGCTGAGAACGAGAAGGAACATGCCAAGCGGTTCTTCAAGTTTCTCGAAGGAGGCATGGCTGAATTCACGGCGACGTTTCCGGCCGGCCGCATCGGCACCACGGCCGAGAACCTGAAAGCCGCGGCGGAGGGAGAGCACGAGGAATGGACGAAGCTCTATCCCGGTGGTGCGGACGTTGCCCGGCAGGAGGGTTTCCCCGAGGTGGCGGCGGCATTCACGTATATTTCAAAGGTTGAAATTGAGCATGAAAAACGGTATGTGAAGCTGCTGGAGAATGTGATCAAGGGCAAGGTCTTTAAAAAGGATGCACGCTCGACCTGGATTTGCAGGAATTGCGGTTATCACTACGAAGGCACGGAACCGCCGGAGCAGTGTCCCACCTGTCTGCACCCCAGGAGCTTCTTCGAGCTCTGGGCAGAGACTTATTGAGCAGGATTTTCTATTGCATTCAGGGGACCGGGGTCGTATTATGTGGCATTACTGATGGAGGTCGCTATGACGAATACAAAAGAATGGAAGGTCACGGAAGCCCCGACCTGTCCGCACTGCAAAGAGGTCATGGAGCAGATGGACTCACGCTACCTTGATTGGGATTCACCTTATCTCTGGGTTTGCTACAATAACGAATGCTCGCTGTTTAAAAAGGGCTGGAACCATATGATGGAGACTGTTGGACAACTCGTGTCCTACCGGTGCATGATCCATCCCCAGGATGGCCAGGTCGGCGTTATCCCGGCATTCAGCCAGGAATATTTGGGAAAGAACGGAAAACCGGCGAACCCGAACTACTCAGAGGAGTGATGACATTTTATATTGTTGATGGAAGCCGGGGCCTGCATACAGGTCCCGGCTTTTTTTATTTCTTGAGCTGTCCGGCCTCTGCCTGCTCTCTGCTCACTCATTTTATTATTTTCAACCTGATGTGTTGTTTCTCCTCAATAATTGATATCTTCGCGCGAATGTTTGACAATGAATGGACCCCTCACCCCAGCCCTCTCCCGCAAGGGGCGAGGGAGGTTTGCATCCTCTCCCCACTGAGGGAGAGGATCGAGGTGAGGGGGATGGGTGGTTGCGGCCCACAGTCCGCGCTATGCTCACCTATCGCGACTCGAGACTTTTAACCTCGCCGATCAGATGTATTTTCATCATGTTCGTGCTTCCTGCCACGCCGATCGGTACGCCCGCGGTGATCACGATCAGGTCGTGGTGTTTGGCCAGCTTGATAAAGAGCATGGCGCGCTCCACGCTTGCGATCATGTCATCGGTGGTGCGCTTGCTCTTCAGGAGGATTGGGGTCACTCCCCAGTAGAGCGACATCTTTCTGGCGACCTGGTCGAACGGTGTCGGCGCCATGATCCTCATCCTCGGCCGGTGCTTCGAGACCATGAGGGCAGTGGAGCCTGATTGCGTGAACGTGACGATGGCCTTTGCGTGCTGTTCTTCGGCGGCGCGGCAAGCCGCATGCGCCACGCTTTCATCAGGGCCGGAAAGATTGGTATTCGGAGCCCGGGGAGCGACCGAGATCTCGGCCTGCTCAGAGATCCGTGCCATGACCTCCACCGTTAAGACAGGATATTTCCCGATCGCAGTCTCGCCGGAGAGCATGACACAGTCTGTGCCGTCGAGGATCGCGTTTGCCACGTCCGATACTTCGGCCCGGGTCGGCTGAGGGTTCTCGATCATGCTCTCGAGCATCTGCGTTGCGGTGATGACCGGCTTTTCCGCCCGGTTACAGGCCTCGATGATCTTTTTCTGAAGCAGAGGCACCTGTTCAGGAGACATCTCGACCCCCAGGTCCCCCCGGGCTACCATCACCCCGTCAGAAGCGAGGATGATCTTGTCGAGATTTTGAATTGCCTGGGGTTTCTCGATCTTTGCGATGATCGGGATGTCCGCGCCGTAGGCTTTCAGGAACCGGCGCGTGTTGCTGATGTCATGGGCGGTGCGAACGAAAGAAAGAGCGATATAGTCCACATCGTGGGCGATTCCGAATCGGAGGTCTGCCTTATCCTTTCGGGAGAGCGAAGGAAGCGAAATTAATGTGCCTGGCAGGTTCACTCCTTTGTGGCTCCTGAGAATACCGCCGCGGATGATCTTGCACCGGAGACCGGCCGCGCTCTTTGACAGGACGGAGAGTTCGAGCCTGCCGTCGTCCAGGAGCACGCGGTGGCCGATCTTCAGGTCCTTCGCCAGGCGGGGGTAAGTAACCGGGATCAGGTCTTTTGTGCCGAGGACCTTTTTTGTCGTGAGCGTGATCGCGTCTCCCTTTTTGATCGCCACGGCATCGTTCTTGATGTTCCCCACACGCAGCTTCGGACCCTGCAGGTCAAGGATGATGGCGATCGGTTTTCCCGCCTTTTCGGCCTCCAGCCGGATGAGCCTGATACGCTTGGCATGGTCATTCCATTCGCCGTGGGAGAAGTTCAATCGGGCCGCGTCCATGCCGGCATGGATTAGCCTGGCAACGATTGCGGGTGAACTCGATGCGGGACCGATGGTTGCGATGATCTTTGTGCGTTTGGGCATTTTTTAAAAACCTTTCGGGAGTCAGAAGTCAGGAGTCAGGAGTCAGAATTTAGAAGTCAGGAGTTTTTAAATGGTTTCCTTCTGGCTCCTGTCTCCTGTCTACTGTTTTTTCTCACGGTTCTATTCTCACCAGCTCATATTTCCTTGTTCCCAATCCCAGTCTTTCCGCCTCATCGATCTGCACCTGCATCGGCCGGGGGTTGAGCTTGAACATGATGTCGTCGCCGGGCTTGATCCCGGCTTCGTCTGTCGCGGACTGGGGCAGGGGAGAGGCGGCCCTGAGCATATCGAGCGATGCCTGTTCAACGGCCACGACATCGTCGGATATCATGATGCCCTGGTCCTGGATCACCGGTACATCGGCAACAGGCATGCAGTCGCACTCCGGCTGGATCTGGAGCAGAAAGTTGACATACACGACCTTTCCCTTCTTGAATGTGGAGAGCACTGCTGCCGCGGACTCGGCAAGGCTCTTCTGGAACATCACATCGTCCTGGGGAAGCGTGAGGGCGCCTTCCTGGCAGACCCTGCTGCAGCGGCCGCAGTGCCAGCATTTGTTCTGGTCAACGACAAACGTGCCTTCTTTGAAATCAATGGCGTGGAGCGGGCAGATGTTCTTGCACTGCTCGCAAAAAGTGCAGTTCTCGGTATTCCACTGGAGACCCATTTCGCCATGGCAGTGCATCCCTCCGCGCCCTTTTTTCCAGCCTCCTTTCCGATGGCTGGAACTTACGCAGCCCATGGCAAGGTTCTTGAGCGCCCCGGCATAGCCGGCGTTGATATGTCCCTTGACGTGCGAGCAGACGACCATGGCAGGGGCGTCATGAATTGCGGAGGCGACCGCGATCTCCCCGAGTATCGGGCCTGCCTTTACCAGGATGCTGTCCTTGCCGTACAGTCCGTCGGCAAGCACCACCGGCGCGCCGCAGGAAAGGTGGTTCAATCCATTCTGGTTCGCCACTTCTATATAATCGAGGCCCATGATCCTGACCGTGTCCGTGACGAAGGGTTTTCCCCCAGCCGCCTTGACTGCGTTGACCACCTTGCGGATCATGACCGGCGGGACGATGCGGAACGCGCCATGAGAGCCCCAATGCATCTTGATGGCAACCCATTCGTCCCCGGTGAATCGTTCGGAGAAGCTCATCTTCTTGAGCAGGGATTCCAGTTTTCCCGGAACACTGTGGCTATAATCCCATCTAAGGGTGCGTGCGGTGGAGAAATAAACTTTGGACATAATTCACCTCGCTAATTCTGCGATGCATTACATCGGCGTAGGGTAATAGGCTATCACTTTATGTTAAGCAAAAGAAATAACGATTACCGGTCCCGAACTCTTTGATGGTTTTCTTTTCATTCTGACCGCTTCTTCCCGGATTCAGATTTATTGTCTTTTAAAAATGCCTCCAGTTCCTCATACGACTTCTTCTCACATTCCGGACACAATCCGTGGCTGAATAGAACTGCGGAATGCTTGGTAATATACGATGCGACCTCTTCCCAGTAACCTTTGTCGTCCCTTATCTTCTTGCACGAAGCGCAGATCGGTAGCATCCCGCTCAGGGTTTTGATTTTGGAAACAGCTTCTGTGAGCTCAGCGATAGCTTTGTCCTTTTCATCCTCCGACTGACGGCGCAGTTTTTCCTCGTTACGCATCGTTCGAATCGGAACAAGATAGAATGCCAAGAATAGCCCGCAACCGACCGGCAATATCAAGAGCAGTAAAAGCCCGGATCGTTTCAAAAGGGACATCAGAGAACGAGATATTTCAATCTTTCCAACAACGAAGCCGGCATCCATGACAACAAACGACCTTGTCAGAACTGGAGACTTTAGATCGTCCACGCTTTCCGCAACGACTTTATTTTTGTTGTTGATCAGGCGACGTATCTCCTTCTCGCCCGATCTTGGACGATGAGAAAGGTATTCTTTTAATCTTATCTGCTCAAATTCCCAGTATTCGGGATTTGCACTGATTATTTGTGTGATGATAGTTGCATTATTTTCTGCTTCAGTCACAAGGCGTCCGTTCAGATAATTATAAGAGATGACAAAATATCCCAACGGGATGATGATCACAAGACCGGCAATAACAATACCGGTGATCCATGTAATCAGCTGATCATGACTCGTCTTTTTGATGTGCATTACCGACCGCCTGTACCGGCAAGAGCAATGTTTCCGGTTTCTTCCAATATCTTCCTGCCTTCCCTGGTCCTGAGAAAATCAATGAACCTTTGCGCAAGAGCAGATGGTTTTGGTTTTGTGACGATAAAAAACCTCTTTACCAGAGGGTATGACCCCCGGCTGAGATTCCTGACGGTTGGCATTACACCATCGAGGGCCAGTATTTTTAATTTTCTTTTCTCAGATATTACCTGGGTTAATGTTGATGTCCCCAGTGAACCGGGGATCTTTTCCACTGCTTCATCACTTTCCTGATTTGTAATTGCTACAATCATCCCGGAGCGGGATAACGCAATTTTGACTGCCCGACCCATTTCCGGAGAGATATTTTCAAGCATACTGGTATCAACATCTGCAGCAGGACGGAGAACCAATCGAACTCGGGAACCGTCGGGCCAGGCTTGTCTTTTTCCTTCATAGATCTCCGCAAGTTCATGGATCTTCAGATCAGTCACCGCGCTGATGCTGTTTGTGACAAACACGAAGGGCGACTTCGCATACTCTGTTTCTACTGCACCCTGTTGGCGTTCATCATCATTCATCGACCTGCCGCTCAGCCCGATATCTATGGCGCCGCTCAACACAGCCCTGGTACCTCCGGTGCTGCCCAGGCTGGGGAGAATATCTATTTTTACGTGTGGATGAGACTTCTCAAATGCAGCTGCAATTATCCGCATAGAACCCAGCGAACTGCCGACGCCGCCTATTTTTAAAACTTCTTCACCCATTGCTGAGGAGTAAAACAGGTTAGCTGCAATGAGGGAAATCGATATCATGGTCTTCATAAACGGTTTGTTGACTTCAGACAACATAAATCCACCTTACACACATTTATCAATTAGAATTGGTTAACCGTGTCCGGGCTGTAACACCAAACTAATCCGGAAAAAAGAGATTAGCAGAATGGTAATGCGTTTAATAAGAAATATCTGGGAAGAATATAAGCTTGATTCAGGGCGATGTCAATAACCGTGAATGGATATTTTTATGGCAGCAGCTGATAGTTCCCGAATGAAATGTTAACGAAGCAACTTCTCAGACCATAAAGCAAAGCCAAAATTCTTGTATCGTGCGAATAAGCAGTGGAAAAATCGATCCCCGTGCGCTTCTCTTCTTTACATCCTCCATCCCTTTTGCTACACTACCCGCCTTATCCTGCCCAAGAAGGAACACCATGACAA
>JBARBN010000195.1:0-9860 GCA_049793155.1 Nitrospirota bacterium | reverse complement strand
GTGACCTTTGGCTGGGGCCTCGGCAGGGGCATGAGCGTGAGCGGAGGGAGGTATCTCGAGTTCGTTCTGCCCGGCATCCTCGCGCTCTCGGCCATGAATAACAGCTTCACCCCGGTCTCGACGTCGCTTAATATCAGCAAACTCTACACCAAGACCCTTGAAGAGGTGCTCGTCTCTCCCGTGAGCCCCTGGGACATCGCTCTCGGCAGGACTCTCACCGGTCTTGCGCGCGGGTCGTTCTCCGCGCTTATGCTCATGCTGGTGGGGATCATCTCCGGTGTGCATTTGCATTTATCCGTTTCCTTTTTCGCGATACTGTTTCTCACGGCATTCTGTTTCGGTGCAGCGGGCGTGGCGGCGGCGATGATCACGCGCACGCACGAGGACATGGCGAACTTCAACAGCTTCTTCATCCTCCCCATGTCGTTCCTGGCAGGCACCTTTTTTTCACCGGACAAACTGCCGGAGCCGTTCAGGAGCCTCATCCTGGTCTACCCGCTTACGCACGCGAGCATCCTGCTGCGCGCGCTCGCGTCAGGCAGCGAACCCGCTCCCGGCTCCGTGGTCGTGCTCGCAGCGTATGCGGCGGTTTTCTTTTTCGTCGCCGGCAGATTGGTGAAGAGGAGAATTTAATTTGTAATTTGATATCAGCAGCCCCTTTCGAGCGACCTCAGAAATAACGGTTAGGATATCTTCCTGTCTGTGAATCTCTGCTCCTCATAGTGATCCAGCCGCCACAAGGCTCAATATCCTGTTTTCGATTGACTTTTCGCGACCGTAAGGCTAATATTCGGGTCTGTATTCTCGCCAAAAATATCAGGAAAACACAAGGTTTCAACGCGATGCCGAAAGTACAATTCATCTTTGCCATCCATAATCATCAGCCGGTCGGCAACTTCGACTTCGTGGCGGAGGATGCCTATCAGAAGGCGTATCTACCCTTTGTCACGGTGCTCGAGCGCCATCCCTCTCTCAAGATCACGCTGCACTACACGGGGATGCTCTACCATTTTTTTGAAAAGCACCATCCTGAATTCATCGACCTGCTCAGGAAACTCGTTGCCGAGGGCAGGGCCGAGATATTGTCCGGTGGTTTTTACGAGCCGATCCTCGCTGTGCTGCCCGATGAAGACAAGCTTGGCCAGATCCGCACGCTTACCAACTACCTCAAGCGCGTGCTGGGATACGACGCGCAGGGTATGTGGCTCGCTGAACGGGTCTGGGAGCCCCATCTTCCCAAAGCAATTGCCGCAGCGGGGATCAATCATGTCGTTGTTGACGATTTTCATTTCAAGATGGCCGGGCTCAGGGATGATGAGCTGGACGGGTACTATCTCACCGAAGAACAGGAAGGGATCGTTCGCATCTTTCCCGGGAGCGAACGGCTCCGCTACCTGATCCCGTTCCGTCCGCCGGAGGAAACGATCAACCATCTGTCAGCATTGCGCTCCACAGAGCGGAACAGGCTCATGACGATGGCGGATGACGGTGAAAAATTCGGCATCTGGCCCGGCACGTATCACTCCGTGTACGAGGAAGGCTGGCTCGAGCGGTTCTTCACCCTCCTCGAACAGAACAGCGAATGGCTTGAGACCACGACATTTTCGGATTACCTCACGAAGGAGCCGGCACTCGGCAGGATCTATCTCCCCACGGCCTCATATATGGAAATGGGTGAGTGGGCGCTCCCGACGCGCGCCATGAAGGAGTATGACGACGCGCTGGCAAAGGTAAAAGGTTCGCCCGATTTTGCCGGGCTGAGGCCCTTCATCAAGGGCGGGTTCTGGCGGAACTTTCTGGCCAAGTATCCCGAGAGCAACCATATGCACAAGCGGATGATGATGGTGAGCCGCAAGGTGCATGAAGTTATCGATGCGCAGGGGACGAAGACAAATACCGGGACAGCGCGGATGCTTGACCATCTCTATCAGTCGCAATGCAATGATTCATATTGGCACGGTGTGTTTGGCGGGCTCTACCTGCCGCATTTACGTTCTGCGGTGTATGAGCATCTGATACAGGCGGAGCTTCTTGCGGACAGGGCATTAAAGGGTCAGGGGTCAGGGGTCAGGGTCCAGGGAAAACCGATGAAAGATGTTCAGCCGTCATGGCTTGATATCGAGAGGGGCGACTTCGATATGGACGGGAGCGAGGAGGTCATGCTGAACTCAGGGCTCATGAACCTTTTCATCGATCCGGCGGATGGCGGCAGGATATCCGAGCTTGATTGGAAGCCGCGTTCGTTCAACCTTATGAACTCCCTCTCACGCAGGCATGAAGGGTATCACGACAAGATCTGCACAGCGGGCAGGGACCAGGGCGCATGCGGCGCACAGACGATCCATGAGCGGGTGGTGGTCAAGGAGGAAGGGCTTGAAGGCCATCTCCAATACGACTGGTACAAGCGGGGATCGCTCCTCGATCATTTCCTCGAGTCCGGTGTAGATCTTGCGGGTTTCATGCGGTCGGAATACCACGAGGCCGGCGATTTTGTGCTCGGGGCCTACGATCTGAAACAGAGAAAACAGGGTGACACTGCATCGCTCACCCTGGAGCGCCGCGGACAGGTTGCCGGGCGCGGAGTCCGTCTCAGGAAAGAGATCTCCCTTCAACTCGCTGCCTCGGAATTCCTGGTGCGATATGAGATCCGGAACCTGAGCGCAGAAGAGCTGAACACTTCATTCGGGAACGAGTTTAACTTTTCGTTTCTCGCGGGAAATGCCGACGACCGGTACTATGACATCCAGGGTCATGTGCTGGACAGGCGAAACCTCGCCTCGACCGGTGAAACGAACAACGTGAACCAGGTGAGCCTTGTGGACGAATGGCTCAAACTGAAGCTCACGCTTGTCTTTTCCAGCGCCGCAAGCCTCTGGCGAGCACCGGTTGAAACGGTCTCGCAATCCGAGGCCGGATTCGAGCGCGTTTACCAGAGCTCGATGGTGATGCCGGTGTGGCGTCTTTCGCTCCCCCCAGGAAAGTCGTGGGAAGCGGAGATCCGGGTGAAGGTGGAGTAACACGGCTTCTCAGATTATTTTTATATAAAGCGGTCATTCCCGAACGTTTCTATCGGGAATCTGGTTGTTCTTGCTGCGCCATATCCCCGATAAAGGTATTCGGGGATAAAGAATTGGGTACCTGAATAGTTGCGAAAATTGAGAATAAAGAAGGTATCTTCAAAATGAAAAAAGTGATCTTATCATGTCTCCTCGCGTTGTCGCTCGTAACTGCCTCCCTTGCCGCGGAGAAACCGCTCGGGATGAAGGAATATACCTCTGTGGACCAACTGGCGGCCGCGATCTCATCGTACTTCCCCAAGGTACAGGGCGAGGTGAAGTCCGTGGAGGGGGACAAGATCACCATAACGCTCGGGACCAAGGACGGGCTTCAGCAAGGCGTTGTTCTTACGGTCTGGAGGGACGGCAAGGAGATCCGCCATCCGGTAACGAATCTTGTGATAGGCCATCTGGAGGACGAGGTCGGCAGCCTTGAAGTGACCGTTCCGGGTGAGACGACATCCGTCGGAGTGATGCAGAAAAAAATGATGGAGCCGAAGGTGGGAGACAAGGCGCGGATCACGCCAAAGAAGATAGGCATCGCGATCATCCCGCTTCGGGCGGACCATCCCGAGATCATCCAGGGTCTCGCCGACCGCTTGAAGGAGTCAGGCAGGTTCACCGTGCTGGAAAATGAAAAGGCGGCGGCATTTCTGAGCGATAAAAAACAGCGCGATGCCTCCCTGATCAAGGAAATAGGTAAGACATTCAATCTCGATATCGTTTTGACGATCGAGATCATACCCTCGGAGAGCAAATATCTGGTAACCGCGGGGTTATACTACGCTGATGATGCCAGGCCGCTCGATACGATCGTAGCCATGCTCGATCTCAGGACCAAGCGGGACGCGCTCGGGGAAGTCACGCCGTTCTTCGCCCCGCCTATGGAGGAAAAACGGGAGATCGCCGACCTGCCCTTCGACGCACAGCTGTTCGCAGCGGCCGACCTTGAAGGGACCGGCTCGCTGCAGTATGTTTTTTCCGACGGTGCAAAGCTTCATGTCTTCAAGCAGGGGCCCTCGGGATGGCGGGAGGAATGGGTCGAGAAGATCCCTTATGCGTCCGGCGAAATGCAGCACTTCAACCTCGATGTGGCTGACATCAACGGAAACGGGAGACCGGAGATCTTTGTGACCGGTATGCTGAAAGGCGCGGTCATTTCGTACGTCATCGAGTTTAAGGACGGCATCTATCAGCGGATCGCCGATGTGCCGGGATTTCTCCGGGTCCTCGCTTCTCCCCGGAAAGAGGGGATTCTGCTGGGCCAGGGCTACGACCCGGTTTCATTCTATGTTGGACAGCCGAAGCAATATGTCTGGCTTGAAGGGAAATATGTCCCTGCATCAGAGGTCCCGCTGCCCAAGGGGGTGGACCTCTACGGGTTTACGTATGCCGATGCGGGAGAAGCCAGCCCCCTTCTTGTCTCGCTCAGCGACAAGGACCAGCTGATTGTGTTCTTGAACGGGAATGCGATCTGGAGGAGTGAGGAAAAATATCCCGCGGTCGAAACGATCGTGATAAAACCATTGACCGGTGTCGATGCCGTACTTTCATCGTCTTCCGAGATCGACAAGGCGCGGAAGGTGAGGATACGCGGGCGGGTGAGTACGGCGGACCTGAACGGAGACGGCAAAGATGAGATCCTGCTGCCGAAGAACAGCGGTGGGATCTTACTGGGCGGGTATAAAGAGGCAGAATTCATAGATCTGGGCTGGACAGGTGCAAGGCTCGAACAGCGGTGGAACATCAAGGACATCCCGGGTGTGGTCAGGAGCTATCAGATCATCCGGCAACAGGGGTCCGGCGCCCAGATTCTGGCGCTCGTGATGACGCCCGGCGGATTGTTTGCGGCCGATCGCGTTCGCGTGATGAGCTATGCAACGAAGTAGCAATAACAGCTGTCACCTTGCCGCTTGCGTGAGCGACGAATGGAGATCCACTAAGGGATGAAGAGCAAAAATCAGACGCTTGAGCTTCGGGCCCAGTTGGATATGAACGCTTTGCCGAAGCACGTTGCCATCATCATGGACGGCAACGGCCGATGGGCTCAGCGCAACGGCATGCCGCGCGTCGCCGGACACAAGAGGGGCGTGGACACCGTGCGCCGTGTCACGGAACAGTGCCGGCAGTACGGGATCCAGGTGTTGACCCTCTTTGCTTTTTCCGACGAGAACTGGGGCAGGCCAAGAGAAGAGGTGGGCTTTCTCATGGACCTGCTGGGGACCTTTCTCAAGGCCGAGATCACGACCATGAAGGCAAACGGGATCCGGTTTCGCACCATCGGCAGGACCGAACGGCTTCCGGCATCGGTTCAGACGTGGATCGAACGGGCCTTGTCCGAGACGGAAAAGAACACCGGTATGGTTCTCAACGTGGCGCTGTCCTATGGTGGGCGCGGTGAGATACTGGAAGCGATCAAACGCATGCGTTCGGCGAATATCGCGGCGGCCGATGTCACGGAGGAGACGTTCTCCTCCTTCCTCGATACAGCGGGATTGCCAGATCTGGATCTGATCATCCGCACGAGCGGAGAGAAACGAATCAGCAACTTTCTTCTTTGGCAGGCTGCCTACGCCGAACTTTATTTCGCCGATACCCTTTGGCCCGATTTCGAAGAACAGGACCTGCTGGCGGCGCTTCTGGATTACCAGGGGCGTCAGCGCCGGTTCGGCCTGACGCAGGAACAGCGTTTACGGAAGTGACGGGATTCGCGGAGCTTGGATAAAATTCCGCCATTCACGCGCGGAAGTGTGCCTGGTTTGCTGCGAATTTCAGGGAGACGACGCATGCTGTATAAAAGAGTGATCTCAGGACTGCTGTTCCTGCCCATCTTCTACCTCTTTGCCTGGAACCTGCCGCCGATCTATTTCACGGTACTGGTGCTGGCCGCCGCGGCTGTGGGACAGTATGAGTTTTACCGCATGGCGCGGGCCGGGGGATCGCATCCGCTCGTCATGCCCGGGATCGTTCTCGGCGCGCTGATCGTACTGGGTTTTTATCATCCCCTGATTCCGGTTATGGGGGGGAGTTCCTTTCCCGTTACCGCCGCCATGCTTCTGATCATGATCGTCCGGCTTTTTTCATCCCGTCCGGTTGACGGCGCGCTCGAGGACGTGGCGGCCACTTTCCTGGGGGTGTTCTACGTGGCCATGCTGTTCGCGTTCCAGGTGGCGATCCGGACCGGCGATAACGGGAGACAGTGGCTGGTGTTCCTCTATTTCATCATCTGGGCCTCGGACATCGGCGCCTATTCCATCGGCATCCCCTTCGGGAAACACCGGCTCTACGAGAAGGTAAGCCCGAAGAAGAGCATTGAAGGGTTTTTTGGCGCGTTGATCGCGTCCTCGGCCATGGCGCTCCTGTGCCGGGTCTGGTTCATGCCGCCTATCGGTGCCGGCGAAGCGATCGCGATAGCGCTCCTGCTTGCAGTTGTCGGCACCATCGGCGACTTCGTGGAGTCTCTGTTCAAGCGAGCGGCAGGGGTCAAGGATTCGGGTGATTTCATCCCCGGTCACGGCGGGATCCTCGACCGCATGGACAGCATGCTGTTCGCCGCTCCGGTCTTGTTCTACTATTTGAGAATGCGGGGGTAGGGGCTCGGCGCGCCGTGCCTGTACGGGACAGATTGAAAAAAATATCCATACTGGGTTCTACCGGTTCGATCGGCCAGTCAACGCTGTCAGTAGTTGAAAAATTCCCTGAGCGATTCACGGTGGTTGCGCTTGCGGCGGGGAACAATGTCGAGTTGTTCGAAAAACAGGTCCGGCGGTTCAGGCCGTCGATCGTGTCCGTGTTGAGCGAGCGTTCTGCGGCGGACCTGAAGAAGCGATGCAATGACCTCAGTGTACGCATCTTCTCTGGCGTCGAGGGTATGATCCAGGTCGCGGCCGCTGATGAGGCGGATATCACGGTTTCGGCAATCGTGGGGACCGCAGGGCTCGTGCCGACCATGGCGGCCATTCGCGCCGGCAAGGACATAGCGCTTGCGAACAAGGAAGTGCTCGTGACCGCGGGCGAGCTGGTCATGGCCGAGTGCCGGACACGCGGCGTGCGCATCCTTCCGGTGGACAGCGAGCACAGCGCCATCTTCCAGTGTCTGCTCGCCGGTGCGAGCGGGGATATCAGAAAACTGGTTTTAACGGCGTCCGGCGGTCCATTTCGCGCTTTAACAAAAAAAAATCTTGCGAACGTGACATTGGCGCAGGCGCTCAAGCACCCGAACTGGAGCATGGGCAGGAAGATCACGATCGATTCCGCCACGCTCATGAACAAGGGGCTCGAGGTGATCGAGGCGCGGTGGCTCTTTGATATTGACCCCGGGAAGATCAAGGTGCTTGTCCATCCCCAAAGCATTGTCCATTCGATGGTGGAATATCATGACGGCGCGGTCGTGGCGCAGCTCGGCATGCCGGACATGAAAGGACCGATCGCCTATGCGTTGTCATACCCCGAGCGGCTCTCGGATGTGTCTCCGGCGCTCGACCTCGCTACAGTGGGCACGCTTACCTTTGAAGAGCCGGATCTGGACCGGTTCCCCTGCCTTGCCTATGCCTATGATGCATTGAAATCGGGAGGCAGCATGCCGGCGGCGCTCTCGGCCGCGAACGAGGTGGCGGTAAAATATTTTCTCGAAGAGAAGATCGGCTACACCGACATTGCCCGCGTTATCAGGACCACGATGGACGCCCATACGCCGTCGAACATCAAGACCGTGGAGGATGCGCTGAAGGCGGACCTCTGGGCACGACAGGAAGCGGAGAAGGTGATAGGGGTCAAGGGCTAAGTAACTAAGGAATCAAAACGGCAAGAGTATTCTCGCAAAGACGCAATGGCCTATGAAAGAAAAGCGGCCACTTAGGGAATCGCGCCAAGAAAATCTTTACGTCTAGGTTTAACATACCAATAATTTAGCCTTTCTTTGCGCGCTTTGCGTCTTTGCGAGAGAAGCTTTCGGTTTTGACCTTTCGGTTCCGGCTTGTCCGGGTAAGGTAAAGAATAAGAAGGAGGCACAATGACATTCGTATATTTTCTGGTCGTGATCGGCATTCTCGTGTTCGTGCACGAATTCGGTCACTTCCTCATGGCAAAGCGGGCCGGTGTGCGGGTCGAGAAATTCTCACTCGGCATGGGGCCGAAGATCTTCGGTTTCAAGAAGGGTGATACCGAGTATGTCCTCTCCGCACTGCCGCTCGGCGGGTACGTGAAGATGGCGGGAGAAAACCCCGACGAGGAACCCACGGGGGCTCCGGACGAGTTCCAGTCCAAGACCGTCTGGCAACGCGCGAAGATCGCGGCAACGGGGCCGCTCACGAACATCGTACTGGCTTTCATCATTATGCCGTTTGTCTTCATGGTCGGAACGTACAGCGAAGGCCCGGCCAAGGTCGGTTATGTTGAGACAGGCTCACCTGCCGAGCGGGCCGGCTTTATGGCCGGCGACGTGATCGAGGAGATCAACGGCAGGAGCATCAGCGACTGGACCAAGGCGTTGACCCTGATCGCGGTGAACCCCGATACCGACGTAACGGTCATTGTCGAGCGGCAGGGCGAAAAGAAGGCCTTGACGCTCCGGCCTGATCTGGCAACAGAGCTCAAGATCGGAACGTCCGGCCTGGTCCCCAACATACCGGCAGAGATCGGGAAGCTGAAGCCGGGATTTCCCGCCGAGCAGGGCGGGATCATGGTGAACGACAAGATCATAGCCGTCGACGGGAAGATAATCTACCACTGGAACCAGTTCTCCACGCTCGTGCGAGAGAGCAAGGGGAACAAGCTCACGCTTACGCTCGAACGGAATGGCAAGCGCATGGAGAAGATCGTTACCCCGAAAGAGGACGGAGGCAGATACGTGATCGGCGTCGAGCCGGTCATGCGGCTGGTATTCAAGAAACACGGATTTGTCGAGTCCCTGCGGCTGGGCTTCGACAAGACCATCGAGTCCGTTGACCTGACATTCATCACACTCAAGAAGCTGATTACCTTCAACCTCTCGATCAAGACGCTCGGCGGGCCGGTGATGATCGCGCAGATGTCCGGCCAGGCCGCTGCCGCCGGATTGTCGGCGTTCCTGTCGCTTCTCGCCATGATCAGCATCTCTCTCGGCGTTCTGAACCTCCTGCCCATCCCGGTGCTTGACGGCGGAATGATCCTGTTCCTCGTGATCGAGGCAATCCGCAAAAAGCCTCTTAGCAGAAAGGTGATGGAGGTTTCCCAGAGCATCGGGGCCGGGTTGTTGATCACCCTCATCGCGGTGGTTTCGTATAACGATATCATGAGGATGTTCTTCTCAAAATAGTTAATGGCACGCTTTGGTAGCCGCACCCTTCAGGGGGCGCTGTTTCACGCAGGCTAAAGCCTGCGGCTACCTGAGATAATATTGTGAATACTACCATTCCTCGCAAAAAAACCAGACAGATCTCGCTCGGCCCTCTCAAGATCGGCGGCAACGCCCCGGTTGCGGTCCAGTCCATGTGCAACACGGACACTCGCGACGCTGCGAAGACGCTCGACCAGATCGGCGCCCTGGAACACGCCGGGTGTGAGATTGTGCGGCTCGCCGTGCCGGATGAAGAAGCCGCGAGAGCGCTCGGCGGGATCAGAAAAGGTACGAGGCTTCCGCTCATTGCCGATATCCACTTTGACCACCGTCTGGCGCTTGAGTCCATTAAGCAGGGTGTGGACGGGCTCCGGATCAATCCCGGCAACATCGGCGGGAAGAACAAGGTCTCAGAGGTTGTTCGGGCTTGCAGGGACAGAGGCATCCCGATACGCATCGGCGTGAACGCGGGCTCGCTTGAAAAGCAT
>JBARBN010000194.1:0-4212 GCA_049793155.1 Nitrospirota bacterium | reverse complement strand
CGTTCAAGACACTGTTGCCGTAGGTTAACAGGACGACGGACGTCAACAGAGCAACGATGAGTATCGTAAACCTATTTCGCACCGCAGTCACCATTGCGTAATAAAGCGGCAATAACGTTTTATAATCAATTCATCTCAGCCTGTTGGAGGGTGGCTATTCCCCTTTTCGTTTCAATATTTAAGGAACCGGACAAAGTCTAGAATGGACCCCCTCGCATACTTCCGACAATGATTCACGCCCGCTTCACCGGTCGTCCCCTGATCGCTTGATCGGGGATCAATTATTACACTTACGCCATCCCCCTGTAGTGCAGTTTCCCCGGTGCGCTTATGAACCGTTGGGTTTCTGGCCAATGCTCGCACATGCCACAGTGCTCCCGAGAGAGCACGCTGTTTGAAAATCCCGGATTGCGAGTGCATTCTCGCCGGTTCTGAGGTAGAGCTTTGCTCGATTCAAATAAGCTTCCTTAAAGGAGGAGTTCAGCTTGATCGCTCTATTGAAATCATGAAGCGATCTTTCATATTGCCCAAGAGAGAAGTACAACATCCCCCGATTATCGTATGCATTATCGTAGTTTTCATTGGCGGTGATGGCGCAGGTAAGGCACTGTATTGCCTGATCGGCCAGACCGGAATTGGCGTATAACACGCCGGCATTATCGTAAGCTTCATAGTCGGAGGGATTGAGTGAAATCGCCGAGTTGTAGTCCTTCATCGCGTTGTCGTACTGCCCCATTCTTTCAAAGACGAGACCTCGATTATTATATGCCTGATAAAAGGTGGAACTCAGGGAAATTGCAGTATTATAATCCTTAAGCGCGTTATCAAGCAGCCCCATTTTTTCATATACAAGACCACGGTTGTTGAAAGCCTGATAAAAAGAGGGTTTCAACGCAATTGCCCTGTTATAATCATTCATTGCCTCAACGAGACGGCCGCTCTCCTCAAAAACAAGCCCACGCTGAAGGTAGACCAGGGGATCTTGCTCGGGCTCATGTTCAACAACGTAGGTCCACAGAGATAAGCTGTTCTTCCAGATCGCCATCTGGTTAACGGTCAAATAGGATAACGCAAGAACCGCGACAACAACTATAACCGCGCCGGCTCTTTTAACGACCAAAGCCGATGGTGATCCTGAACCCGCCTTTTTCAGAACCCAGGCACTGAGTAAACCCATGAGCAGAAACGGTCCCAGGCTGGGTAAATAGGTATACCCGTCAGCCATTGACTGACTTCCTACTTGAACGATACCTATCACCGGAATCAGCGTGGTGACAAAATAGGCCCAGACAGACAGCCACAATTTCTGCCTTTTCATCATAACCACGCCGGCAATGGTTATGCCTGCCGCCAAAGACAGAAGAAACAAAGAGTGCAAAGAGAACAAGGTCATATTCTTTGGATAGGAATAGAAGGGCAGTAAATGAACGGGATAGATCATTTTGCCCAGGTAGGAAAGCAGGGAATGGGCTATGACAGGGATCCGGGTGATCAGCGGCAATGCTTCCGCTGACGCAACCGCGCCCCCCGTTTTCTGCGCAAGCGTGGTCAGCAGCGAGGAAATCAGGCTCAGTGCTATAAAGGGGAGTTTCTCAATGAAAGAACTGCGGAGCGACCGCAAAGACCGTATTTTGTTCAGTGGATACCAGTCTAGAAGCAGCAGGACCACCGGAAGGGTTACAGCCATCGGCTTGCTAAGCAGGGCAAGGATGAAGAAACCCAGGGACGACAGGTATGTTGATGTCATATAACTTTTGAATACACCGGCACGCGGACGGTCGTCTTTTTCGTCCGCCCCCTTTTTGAGATAAAAAATGATGCTGAGCAGAAAAAAAAGTGCGCAGAGAAGGTCCTTCCGCTCAGCCACCCAGGCTACCGACTCTACATGGATGGGATGAAGGCCGAACAGGAGACTCGTGACTCCTCCTGCGATGAGGATTGTCCGTTCATTTAAGAATATTGGAAGCCACGGTTCAGCTGCGCGCACCTTCGCTGCCTCAAGCAAGCGCGTAATAAGCAGGAAAACCAGCAGGGTATTGATCCCATGAATGACGACATTGGTCAGATGATGTCCCAGTGGATTGAGGCCCCAGACGGCGTAATCCAAGGCATGGGAAATCCAGGTCAGGGGGTGCCAGTTGCCTGCATAAAAGTGGAAAAAGACCCATTTGAAAAAAAACAGGTTTATGGAGCGGATATAGGGGTTGCTCACCACATACACATTATCATCCCAGTTCAGAAACCCATTCCGAAGGGCCGGCAGATAGACCGCCATCGTGACAAGAACGATCATCACCATAAGCGGATATTTTGCATTTTGTTCATTTTTCATAAGAGACCTCAAAACCCATCACAGTCTGTAAATCGAGACAACAACCCTCAATTCATGATTATAGCCAAGGGGGCATGGCGATCCGGCGTAAATCCCGGATCCATTCGCCGAATGATTTCATACTCCTGCGACACTTTTTCATTCAGTCCCGCGGACCGATAGGCCGCGGCAAGATTCTTGTGAATAAGAATGGAGTCGGGTGCGATATTCGCGGCAGAACGAAATTCGCTTATTGCTTCGTCTCTCCGGCCGGTCCGCAAATACGCTGATCCCAGATTATTTCTTGCCTTGACGAAATCCGGGGCGTGGGCGAGCACTTTTTGATAATGTTCGATGGCGGCCACGAAGTCTCCCTCCGCGTAAAGAACGTTTCCGAGTCCGAAATGCCCTTCGATCGACCCGGGCTGTATTTGTATGGCTGTGGAGAACTCCTGCCGAGCTGCCGGGTTTCGACCCTGGTTATAGTACATGATACCGAGGTCCCGGTGGGCATCTCCATCCGCGGGGTCCAATGTCACCGCAGTTTGAAATTCCTGAATTGCCTCGTTGTACCGACCCAGCTGATAATATAAAGTTCCCGTAAAAACGCGCAAGGGTGCGAAATCAGGCCGGTCCCGAAGCACTCGTTCATAGTCCATGACAGCCTCTTCGAGCCTTCCGCTTTCCGCAAGAGCCAGACCGCGTTTACTGTACGCGAGATAATAGTTGAGGTACTGGCTCCGATCCATGTATGGCAATGCCGCGATCTCATGGTCCCACATCACCAGGTCGTTTTTCTGATACCTGATCTGCCTTATCGTCAAAGAGGACAACAGGATAAAAACACCGGCAAGAACTACGAATGAAAGACCCCGGAGCCCTATGATCCATCGTTTCGCGGAAAAGGCCCTGTCAAGTGCGACCGTTCCCGCGCAGCCGACAAGGAACAGAGGCCCGAGGCTCGGCAGATAGGAGAAACGGTCTGCAACCGGCGCCTCACCAACCAGCATGAATGGCAGGACAGGCAGAAGAGAGATAACATAGTAGCTCCAGACCGCAAGCCACAACCGATGCTTCCTGGCCAGTGCAATGCAGGCGGCCGTAATGACAGCAACCAGCAGAACCGGCATAAGATATTGAACAGAACGGAGCGCTGCCGGTCCCGGATAGGGATAGAACGGAAGAAGGTTATCCGGCCACAGGGTCTTGCCCAGGTAAAAAATGATCGCGTGAAATCCGGCCAGAAGCCGCGACGAAAGCGGGACCGTATCGAACGATACGATGTCGTTGAGAGTATGCTTGGCGTAGAGAGAAACCAAGGCTGCACCCAGGCTGAGGAGATAAAAAGGGATCTTCTCGTAGACGATGGTGCGCAAAGTCATCCGTCTTCTGAAGACGGACCAGTCCAGGATGAGGAATACAGCCGGGAGGGTCACCGCCATTGGTTTGCTCAGGAGAGCGAGGACAAGAAAAACGATACTCGCCATATATGTTCCTGCCGCAATCCGGGATGCCGCTCCGGATTGCGGGGCTTCCGTTGCTCTCCTGACATATGCCACATATGACCAGGTGCTCAGAAGACTGAAGAACGCGCAAAGAACATCTTTTCTCTCCGCTATCCAGGCCACAGATTCCGCGCGAAGTGGATGCAAACCGAAAAGCAGGCCGGAGAGGACCGCGACCGCAAGAGCCGCCGCATTGCGGGAGAAATATCTCAGCTTCGGGGAATTGCCTGGAATGCCGTAGCTGGCGCTCAGCAGACTGTAGAGCAGCATGACGATCAAGGCGACATTCAAACCATGCAGGATGACGTTGGTAAGATGATGACCTCCCGGTTCAGCCCCCCATAATGCAAAATCGAGCGCGTGAGAAAGCCAGGTGAGCGGATGCCAGTAGTTTGC
>JBARBN010000193.1:0-6426 GCA_049793155.1 Nitrospirota bacterium | reverse complement strand
GTTGAGGCCTTTGCGGTCCCGGTCAAAGGGCGAGCACAGACCGGGATTGGCAATGCCAAGAGAGCTGAAGCCGCAGTAGGGCACGTGGTTCAACTCATCCGCCCCGCCCGCGATCGCGATATCGCACAGGCCGCCTTTGAGCCAGGCGAGCGCAACGCCGATCGCGTCGGTCGAGGAAGAGCAGGCGTTCACCACGGAGATCTGCGGACCCCGCGCCCCGATCCTGCGCGCAATATACTCGGCGAGATTTCCTTTCAAGAATCTGTCCACCGACGTCATCGGCGCCGAGCCGTGCTCGCGGTAGGCTTTATAGAACTGTAAGGCATTCAGCTGGCTCGCCACGGTCGTTCCCATGCAGACACCTACCCGAAAACCCGAAAGGTCGGCAAGACGAGCGTCTTTCAGCGCCTCATCAACAGCAACCAGGGCCAGGCTCACGGTCCGCCAGCCTTCCAGATAATATTCAGCGGGAAGACGCTTCACTTCAAAGACCGGCGATTTCAAAACCGTGGGAAAAAGGGTCACCGGCCCCGCATTCCTTGTCCCCTGCGCAAGGGAAGAGAGCGTCTCGGCGACGTTATTTCCCGCAGCGGAAATTACACCGATTCCCGTTATCAACATTGAAGTATCTTGCATAGTTTAAGAATTCTGTTCAGTGCACGATCTTTGCCGTAGTCTTCTCGACCGAGGTTGCCTGTTGAGCGATGCCCAGAATGTCCAGCCCCTGATCGATCGTTACGATCCGCATGTCCGGATAGCGGGTGCGGGCATATCGTATCATATCATGGAGCTGAGCCCGTTCGTCATAGAGGATATGATCGATGCGCGCCGATGCCGTGCTCGACTCCCCGATGATCGTGTCCCCCGCCCCCGGGCTTCCGGAGAGAGGAACAAAATACAGTGACCCGAAGAACAGGTACCAGGCCGGCGGTTCATATCTGCCAATTGCGCCAGACGGGCTGAAAAGCAGCTTCTCTCCGGGGATGAAGCTCCCGCGTCTCCCGGTAACGGCGACCTTGATGTCAACCTGATGCTGATAAAAAATGATCCAGGACCTGCCGGCATAAGCGCTGTCGATATAACGCTCCATCCTGGCAAGATCATGTTTGATCGAATAGGACTTTAAATAATAGGGATCAAGTCCCGCTCCATTCACCGCGTTCGTGCCGCCTCGTCCGGATCGATAGTAGCGTCTGGCAATCGCCCTGACCATCTCATTGTTCTTATTATACGGATATACCATGTTCCTGATGCCGAGCCCCAGACCTTCAAGTGCCGTTTTTGATCGGGATAGTTCGGCCTCGACCTGATCGGACGAGAGCGACCGCAGGTTCGGATGGGACGCCGTATGAGCCATGATCTCCCAGCCGGCATCCTTGAGCCCGATGATCTGATCAGCGGCCAGATACCCCGGCCTGTTGATCCAATCGGTCGTGATCGCCGAGCAGGCAATGACCCCCTGCTCCGCAAAAATTGCCCTCGCAACCAGATAATCCGTATCGTTCCCGTCGTCGAACACGAAGGTGATCAGCGGCGTTGACCCGATGGGGGCTGCGGACTCCCTGGTACTGATTCCGCCGCAGGAAACGCTGGACACCAGAATCAATATGACGATAAACAGCCGCTTCATACGTTCCTGTGATCCATCATTATGAAGCCTTGTTCTTGTTCTCGTATACGAAATGGGCCATGGTATCAATGGAATGGAATATCTCTTTTCCCTGGTCCATGTTCTTCACTTCCATGCCGAAGTTGCGCTGCAGCAGCACGACGATCTCGACGGCATCGAGGGAATCCAGCCCCAGCCCATCGCCGAACAAGACCTCATCGTCCTTGATATCCTCCGGCCTGATATCTTCCAGCGAGAGGTCACGGACGATCATCTCCTTGAGATCCTTTCGTATTGCCGCCAGTTCCTGCTCCTTGTTCTTCTCCATCATGCTCTCCTTGCTTGTAAGGTATGTATCATATCATTCATTTCCCTGCCACATGTCGCGGAACACGAACCACTGGTAGGGGTAGCGAACCGAATAGTCTTCCAGGACACTGGCGAATTCCTGAACACAGGCCTGGATCTCTTCAATCTTCCTGCCTCGCGTGCCCGCGGGAGGATCGATCACATGCGAGACATCGGTAAGATGTTTCTTTACCCCCACCTTCGCCGACAACAGTACTGCCACGGGACATTGCGCTGCCGCTGCGAGACTGAACGCGCCGTACGGGAACCGTACCTTCCCTCCGAGAAGGGAGGCTTCGACCGATCCATATCCGTAAGTGCGGTCTCCCATGATCGAAACGATGTCTCCCTGGTTGATCGCTTTCAGGGCTTCTATCACGCCGCCCATGGCGCCGTCGGTATAGATGATACGAACGGTGTCCTTTTCGCTGTCGATGTTCAGCGCCTCTTTCACCGCCACATTGTCCTCGGGGCGCATCATGAGGTGGACCGTCCGTCCGAGTCCCCTGAGGGCGGTCATCGCGACCTGCCAGTTCCCCACATGGGCGGTCAGCAGAATGATCCCCTTCTTCTCCACGGTCAGAAGATCGTTGATCTTCTCATATCCGACAAGTTCAAGCCTGATGTCCCGGCCGCCGGCAGCGACGTAGTAGCGATCGATGAGGCTTTTCCCCTGTCCCACGAAAAGCAGATACACATCGAACAGCTGCCGGGCAACGCCGTGGTCCGGGAAGCGTCTCCTGACATATGCCTTGCTCGCGGCAACAACCGAACGGTCAAAGGCCAGATAGTACAGACTGACGAAATAGAGCAGTCCATAGGTTCCCCTGAGTCCGAAGATACGCACTGCACTCTGGAAAAACCAGAAGCCCGGCCGGTTGCCGCGCTTCCGTTCAACATCCTTCTTTTGCGACATTCGCGCACCGTACCCGTTTGATCACGATAGCTGCAATATACATAAGACCGCCGACAAGGACCGCCGTGAGCGGACCGATGATCAAAGACCCGAGGAACCACTCATACAGCCGCGATGAAAATTGCTCGAACACGGTTTTAAATGAGAGATCCGTCAACCAAGCGCCGTGCCTGAGGTAATAACCGACCTCGATGCACAATGCCGGGATGAACGGCGGCATTGCAAGGTGTTGTACATTCAAGGCAACCATTTTGTTCAGATTAAGACGCAGCGACACATAGAGTATCACCAATGTATGCATGAACAGGAGCGGCAATACTGCCAGGAACACGCCGATGGCAGCCGACATTGCCAGCCCCATCGGAGTCGCATTCTCAAGCAGGAGCATTTTGAGAGCCTTTCCCGGATGACACAAAAGCGAAAGATCGAATGCGCTGAGATCCTGTACCAGTTTTTTATGCGGTACAGGAAGAAGACGCCTGCCCACAAGCATGGAGTGGATTCCGGTGAGGCGAAGATTGTCGAGAAAAGGCTTGAAACTGGAAACGCGCTCCTCCGGCCTCGGGTACACAACGTTGATCGGGACCGTGATCAGTTTGAGCCCTGCCCAAGCCGCCTTGGCCAGCACCTCTGCCTCGAAATCGTAGCGCGAGCCCTTGAAATGCAGGCGGTTGAGATATAATACCGGATATGCGCGGAAACCGCTCTGGCAATCGTCAATGGTCTGGCCCGTCTCGACCTTGAGCCAGAAATTCGCGAACGATCTGCCGAAGCGGCTCGATGCAGGGACGTTCTCCGTATTAAAATCTCTGCAGCCGATGATGATACGTGGTTCTTCTTCCTTGATGAGCGGGATGATCTTCTCGATGTCCGCCGGGGCATGCTGACCGTCGGCATCGATCGTGATCAGGTACCTGCCGTCCCTCTCCTCGACATAGCGTGAAGCGGTAAGGATCGCCTGACCTTTGCCGAGGTTCTTTCCGTGTTTCAAAACCACCACGTCGAGACCTTCAAGGAGCCCGGCCACATCAGCGTCCGTGCTGCCGTCATCGACCACCACGACATTCCGGAGGATCGAACGGCATTCCGCGACCACGGCCCTGACCGTTTCCCGGTTATTGTAGACCGGAACCGCGCACCAGATGCGGTCCCGCGATATTGAGCTACTTTGCGGCATGCCGTACCCTCTCTCGGGGTTTCTTCCCGGGGAGCAGCAGGTCCCACATCGGCCCGGTGTATCCGAGTTTATGGAGCACCTGGAGGCTGTTGTCCATTTTATCGGGCGGGAACACGCAATGACGCACGTCGGCAAAGGCAGCGGTCAGTGTCTGTTCGAGCCAGTTCTTGTCGATCGCGGGAGACAGATAGTAGATGGGTTTTAACATTCCCTCGTCCGGCGCGATGAGCTTTTCTTTGATCGCCAGCCTGGCCAGCGGCGTATTCGGCAGGATCCGGATTCCCATGAAAATGAAAGCCACGCATTTCTTCAGACCGAGGATGTTCCTGATCCCTTCCTTCACCGTTTCCTCGGTCTCTCCGGGTCCGCCGAACATGAAGAAATGAGAGGTTGCGATCTCATGACGTCCGAAAAGCTCATTGCACGCAATGACGTCGTCAAAGGTAAAGCTCTTGCCCATCTTCCTGAGCGTCGTATCGCAGGCCGCGTCGGTGCCGATCTCGGCCGCAGCGAACCCGGTCTTCTTCATGCGCGCCACGATCTCGTCGGTCATGCCCCCGGGCTTGATGAATGCGGTCCAGGGTATGTTGACCTTCCGCCTCTCCATTTCGCCGAGCACGTCAAGATATGCGCCCTCATCGTCATTGAACACGGAATCGACAAAGAATATATATTTGGTCTTGAACCTGTCGCGCAGCAGCTCGATATCGTCGACCACCGCCCGCGGCTCCCTCCTGCGAAGTTCTGCGCCTTCAAGCAAAGGGTAGGTGCAGTACACGCATTTATGGGTGCAGCCCCGCTTTGTCTGGATCGAGGCGATGTTGCCGCTGTGGAGATAGAATTCGAGCAGACGCTCGTCGTAAAGAGCTGAGCCGATCTGCGCACCAGGAAGCCTGGTCGTTGGTCCGATGAGGGGCTCCTTCGGGTAGATCCCTTTCGCTGCATTGTCGGCGAACTCAACTGCAAGGACCTCGCCCTCACCGATAATACCGTAATCAGCCCCGGTCTCCTTCAGGATCAATCCGGGAATGAGAGAAAAACCCGCCCCGCCCAGAAGCACCTTCGCGTTCGAGACCTCCCGGACCGAGGTCACGATGTTCTTTACGTTCTGAATGTAATACTGTTCATGAATGAGGTTCACGTTGTCGATATTGCGGACAGATATCCCCACCAGGTCGGGTCCGAACTCCCGCACCTCCCGGCCGATCGCCTCAAGCGAATTGTTCTGCTGCAGGAAGTCCGCCTGGTGAACCGTATGACCGGCCTTCGTGAGCACAGCCGCAATGATGCTCACACCCAGGGGATAGAGCGGGTATGGCGACAGCGTCACATTGGCTGAGATCAGCAGTACCTTCATCGGGCCTTCTCCTTGACTTCTTCCTTCTGCCATTTCCTGCGCCTGAGACTTGCTCCCCGGTACGTTCCGTCCGCCTTCTCCTTTTCAATGACCTTGAGAAAGAGCTTGGCCATCTTGAGGTTCTGGCTGCTTTCCTGGTAAAACGTGTCCCAGGCATAATGGTAAAGGTCCTGAAGTTTTGTCGGCGTCATCAGTGCCGGCTGATACACCACCTGCCCGCCGGTGTAACGGTTCCAGTCGTTCGTCAGGATCCTGCCCTCCTTCGCGAGCGCATCATGGACCGGCGTATTCGGGAACGGCGTCAGGATCGTGAACTCAGCAAGGTCCAGCTTGATCTCGAGTAAAAAATCGACAAGCCGCTTGACATAATCCTCATCCTGTTCATCCATCCCGAGGATGATCGTACCCTCGACGCCGATGCCGCGCTCCTGAAGCCGCTTCACGCGTTTTCGGATATAGTCAGACGTGTCGAAGATGGCCTGGTACACGTACCAGCAGCCGGCCTCGGCCGCGAGGTCCAGGATCTCATCGTCGTCCTTGATGGGATGAGAGACCCATTTCTTCTTAAGAGGGATCAAGGCCTTGAACAGGTCCTTCTCCCACTGATCGTTCTGGGCCAGGGAGTTGTCCACGAAGAACAAGCGGTTGTTGTCGATGGCCGCGACCTCGCGTACAACATCATCGATGGGGCGGGGCCGGAACTTCCGTCCGCCCAGGAACGGCGTGCAGCAGCAGAAACAGTTGAACCGGCAGCCGCGCGAGGCATGGATAAGATCCACCATCTGTACCCCGCGATAATTGTACCGTTCACGGTTGAGGATGTTCCGCCGTGCCGGCCCGATCACGCTCATATCGGGAAAGTTCCACTGATAGTCATACACCTTTTTGAGGCTGTTATTCTTCAGGTCCTGCAGTACCTCTCCAAAACGTCCTTCGGCCTCGCCGAGGAACACGGAATCGGCATGCATCCGGGTCTCCTCGGAGTGCAGCATGGTGCCGATGCCGCCGAAGATGACCGG
>JBARBN010000192.1:0-4404 GCA_049793155.1 Nitrospirota bacterium | reverse complement strand
TACTCAACGTGCACGTTCGGAACCTCATACTCCAAATTCTCCACACCCTCCACGGCGGCGCTGTCGATCCCGTTCTTCATCATCTGCGGAAACACGCGGGCAAAGATCGATGGACAAACGATGGTGTGTGACCAGGCTGCTGCCCTGCCGTCTGCGTCGAGCGCTGCCGTGATCCTGGTCGCGTTCATCGGACGGTAAAAATCGTTCTGGATATCCTCTTCCCGCGTCCAGACAACCTTGACCGGCTTACCCGAGGATTTCGAAAGGAGGAGCGCCTCCTCCACGAAGTCTCGCTCGAACCGCCTGCCGAAACCGCCGCCAAGGAGCGTAGTATGAACAAATATCTGCTCAGGCTTCAGACCGGTGATCGCCGCGGCAGTGGCCAACACGCCTGTCTGGTTCTGCGTCGGCGCCCAGATGTCGCAGCCGTCAGCCCGCACATTGACCGTGCAGTTCATAGGTTCCATGGTAGCATGGGCAAGATAGGGAAGCTCGTATACCGCCTGAACCTTCCTGGCCGCGCCTTCTATTACTGACTTTGCGTCGCCGTCATTGCGCGCCACGATGCCGGCTGTATCCAGCCTGCCCAGGTAATCCTTCTGCAGCGACACGGTGCTGAGACCCGGATATTTCCCGTTATGCCAGTCCGGCTTGAGTGCATCCCGCCCCTTCCAGGCCCCCTCGATGGTATCGGCCAGTACAGCCATCCCGGCCGGGATCGGTACGACCGCGCGGACACCGGCCACAGCCAAAGCCGCATCTTTTTGGGATGAAGCGAGTTCCGCACCATAGGCCTTCGGCCGGGCGATCGCAGCGTAGAGCATGCCGGGCACAAAGGAATCTATGCCGAACCGCGCCTGACCATTCACCTTGTCGTGCATGTCAAGCCGGGGAATATCCTTTCCGATGTACCGGAACTGGCTTTCCTTCTTGAGCACGGGACTCTGCGGCACGTCGAGCTTTGCGGCCACATTCACCAGCTTCCCGTATGACATCGTCCTGCTGCTCCGCGCGTGACGGACGCTGCCGAGATCGACGCTGCACTCGGTAACCGGCACTTTCCACTCGCGGGCAGCGGCGACAACAAGCATTTCCCGGGCCGCAGCCCCCGCTTTCCGGAGAGGCTCGTACATGTGGCGGATGCTGGAGCTTCCACCGGTCGACTGGCTGCCCCAGACCGGGTCCTTGAAGGCATCGCCCGCGGGCGCGACCTCCATGGTCACGTTCTTCCAGTCCGCGTCGAGCTCATCGGCGACGATCATGGGCAGCGACGTATATACGCCCTGACCCATCTCCGACTTGCTCACCACCACGATGACTGAATCGTTGGGCAGGACCTTGAGCCAGGCGCTCGGATGGAAGAAGGCTTCCTCCGCTGCCTGTGCCGGTGAAAGAAGGCGAAATCCATCCGATGTCGATACCACGGCAATGGCAAGTCCGGTGCCTGCGATCTTAAGAAACTGTCTGCGCGTAAGGTCGGTCTTCATTTCTTGCCTCCTTTCGACGCGAGCTTGATCGCGCTCCGTATCTTCGGATACGTGCCGCATCGGCAAAGGTTGCCGTTCATGTGTTCATTGATGCTGGCATCGGTCGGCCGGGGATCTTCAGCGAGAAGGGCCGCGGCCTGCATGATCTGCCCCGGCTGGCAGTAGCCGCACTGCGGTACCTGTTCCTGCTCCCAGGCACTCTTCACCGGATGGTTCTCCGGCAGTCCCTCGATGGTCATGATCTTTTTGCCCTGAGCGCTCCCGACCGGGATCTGGCAGGACCGTTGGGCCTTGCCGTCGATGTGCACGGTGCATGAACCGCACATGCCGATGCCGCACCCGAACTTCGTGCCTGTTAGCTGGAGTCTCTCCCGTATGACCCAGAGCAACGGTACATCCGGATCGACGTTGACCTGGTAGGACTTTCCGTTGATATCAAGACTGATCATGCGACACCTCCATTATTAATAAGCTATTTTTAAGTTTACTTTGCTCCAGGTGTAAAAAGGCATTTTCTACCGCGGAGGTGCGGAGACACGGAGAAAGACATCCCGATAAAAAATAGAATTTTCTCTGCGCCTCAGCGCCTCAGCGTCTCAGCGGTCGGCCCTTTCGCCTACTTTCTGTTGCCATAGCTCGTCGACAGATACTCGATGATCGTCTTCGCGTCATCTTCATTTATCGGAGCACCCATGACCTTGATCATCTTGTTCACCGTTCCCGTCCACTGGGCCCGGGAAAAGGGCGGCTGCATGGTGATGTAGTCAACACTGTGGCAGATGTTGCACAGGGTCGATGTTTTATCCAAACCGGGCCCTTGTCTCAGGTCTACCTGGATGACAGGAAGGTCGATTGATTTGGTGCTGCTTTGAGAAGAAACCCCAGGGTTCTCTGCAGAGGCAATTCCGTATGACAGCGCTATCGCGAACACTGCACTCATGAACATTACTCGATTGTTCATCACATCCTCCTATCTGACTACGACGTCGACCTTTTCGATCTTGTTCCGGAGAAATCCTGCAGGGTTCCATAATCCCTCGCCGGGCTGCGATTCGCCGATGCTGTTCGTGGCCTTGACCTGGAGCGTGTACCTGCCGGCCTTCCCCGGCTTCCAGGGGCACGTCCACTGGATCCAGGAATATTTGCCCATATCTTTCCCGAGCATGGCCTCCTTCCAGGTCCTGCCGCTGTCCGTCGAGACGATCACGTTCTTGATCCCATACCCCCCCCCGGAGAAGGCGATCCCACTGATCTCTACAGGCCTGTTTGCCTTGAGGGAGGCTCCATCCACGGGAGCGACGATGAACGACCGCGTTGTCAGGCGGTTAATCGGTATCGTTCTTTCCGGATTTCCTCCCGGCGGAATGCAGCCGCAGGGATTGTCGGGTATGCGGTAAGCGGTCTTCACCCAGAACCCTTCGAACTTCGACGGAAGGACGGTAATTGAGCTGAGCGCCTTGACCCAGTAAGTGGCATACCAGCCCGGCACGATGAGCCGGGCCGGGAACCCATTCAGCATGGGGAGCGGCTTGCCGTTCTGCTCGTAGGCCACGATAATGTCCTCATCCATCGCCTTATCCATCGACAGGCTCTTGACGAAGTCCGGGACCGATGGCAACGGAGGCTTGTCGAGGCCATCGAAGGCGACATCCACGGAACCGGCCTTGATCCCCGCCGCGTTCAGGATGTCCTTCATCCTGGCGCCAGTCCAGGTGACGTTGCCCATCGCCCCATTCTCCCACTGGCCGCCAGCAACCCGGGGTTCGAAGAAACTCCTGCTATTGCCCGAGCACTGGATGACCGCCGTATAGGTAACGCGCTCGAACTTCCTGAGATCTTCCATGGAGAGCTGGAGTTCCTTCTCCGTGTTGCCCCCGACCGTGAGCCGCCACTGGAGCATGTCAACAGAAGTGGGGATGCCTGATATATGCCACCGGACAAAGAGCGCGTCGTTCGGTGTGATGAGTTCGCTGAAATAAGAGAAGGGTGTTTCGAGCTGCGGCGGACGGGAAGTCAGCAGTATCAAATCCGTTTTCTCGGGAAATTTTGCCATCGGTCTCTGGTTAATTGCGGCTAAGAGGTCCGAAGGTACCTCGCCAATGGCGGCCATCGCCGTTAGTGCTCCGGCAGTCTTCAAAAAATCCCTTCGCGTGAAAATGCCATTCTTCATGATCTGCTCCTTTCTCGTGCTGTGCGTCCTCAGTTTGGATTAGTAAATATTTTTTTGAAATTGCGCTGTAAAGGATGACTGTTTACAGAGCAGCATGATTTGGAAACGGACAACCTGACGTTCTTAATAAGAAAATTGCCGGATGCTATCCAAGAGACGATCAATACAATATTATTACTATAGCTCAAATATGTTAAAGTTCAAGTCGCGGCATGAGAACATCAGATCGATATACTACTTTATACTGATTATCTCGAGTAAGTGCATATCACACAAAAGCAGCATAAGGTGAGCCGCTGTATCTATTCATAAAAAAGATATTTTAAAATATCAGCGCAGGAACCTTTTCAACTTTTCTTTCTAACTTTCGGGATAGATTATTGTCTCCCCGCGAATCCGGGCCATGGGCGTCATTGTATGCGGTCTGACATTCTTATCGCTTAAGATGTCCCGCACTTCGATGCCGCGCGCGGCAAGAGCATCGCTGATCAGGGAGCGGTGGCACCGCCAGGGCACTGCTTCAGCACACATGATCGCTGTTCGCATCTGAACCGCGAGCTCGATTAATCTGTTCAAAGCCCCCTCGAATTCCGGGGTCTGCATGTAGTCGGCGAAACCCCGGAAAGAAGCGTTACGCCAGCCACTGTTGATCGAATCGATCCGGGCGTGACGAAAACCGCCGAGGGTCTTCATGTGCCGGTAGTTAATACGCCGGTTGCGAAGATATTTGCTCAATATTTCGCGGTT
>JBARBN010000191.1:0-4316 GCA_049793155.1 Nitrospirota bacterium | reverse complement strand
GGACTGCAGGGGTCTTGCCGAGCTGGAACGCGACCACATCCTCCAGGCGCTCGAGAAGGCCGGGTGGAGGATCGAAGGGAAAAAAGGCGCGGCGGCGTTGCTCGGTCTTAACCCCAGCACGCTTCGCGGCCGGATGCGGAAAGACGGCATCCGCCGTTCATAATGTCATAGAACACCCGAAATTCAAACCAGCGTGTCTCACTCACCTCTATCCTCAACCCCGAGGGAGAGAGGCAGAAATTTCAGCACCCACTCCAATGCGAGGAGCATTTCAGAACTAAATACCGCATGATTATTGCTATGAAGTATCCCCGTTATTCCTCGATCACGTTGTTTTTCAGCCTCGTTCTTCTCTTCACGGGTTTTCATGGCGCGAGCGCTGAAACTCCGGGACAGCTGGGAACGCACCCGACTACGACGGAGAGCGACCTGACGAGCACGGAATCGACTACCCTGCACCCCCCGCCTGCGCCGGCAGCACCGCAGAAGCTTACAACTGACCAGGTACCTCAACCAGCGACACCAACAATAAGCGAAGAGCAATTCGGTCCGCAGGTAGACCCCTGTTTTACCGCCACCGTTGAAGGAGATAACTGGCTGGACCAGGTGCATGACTTCGTGCAGGACAACACCTGCGAACCAGCGGTATGGTTCGATACCTTCTTTGTGAAGGACCATGTTTTGCTGGATGTCCGGCCAGCCACTTTAATCCTGCTGAGAAATTCAGTCCGGTGGACCGAGGGGCGCGGTGTTGAACTTGTCAATAATTACCGGTTCCGGTACCGCCTGCCCCAGATAGAGAGCCTGCTCAAAAGAGCGAAGTTTTATATCGTTTCGGAATCTCCTGTCGACAAATTCACTACCCAGCCTGGTCAGCCTGTCGATCCCGGAGTCGACAGGAATACAGGGGTCAGAACACCCCTCGTTGGGGTGCGAGCAGATTTGTATACCCAGCTCCGGGCACTGGTCAGCATTGACAGTGGTATCAAGATCAGCGTGCACCCCGATGCCTATATCAGGACGCGGTTCCAGTACGAGAAGCCCTTTGGCGAAGCCTACCTCATCCGATTTTCCGAAATCGCCATGTGGCAAACCATTGAACATTTCACGAACACCGTGCAGCTCGATCTTGAACGAAAGTTCACCACGTTTACGTTTGTCCGGTGGGGCAATAACATGACCTACATTGACGGCACCAACGGCATAACCTGGAATACCGGGATCAGTCTATTCACTCAATTGTCACCCAAGAGCGCAATTTCCTATGATACCAATATATGGGGAGTGAATTATCCCGGTTGGGCCATTCAAAATTACCGGATCGGATCACTCTATCGACGGAATTTTTACCGGCCCTGGCTCTTCTTCGAGCTTTCGCCCGAAGTTACCTGGCCGAAAAATGACAACGGCCGCAGGAATTCCACATTCGCTTTTATGACTACCCTTGAAATTCAATTCGGCAAGTAATGCCGGTTGGAAAAAATCGTAACATCTCCGAGATCAGACCAATAAAGACAAACAGAGTGTAACCACGTGTCCTCACTTTGTCGGGATCCACAGATGAACACCGTTAGAAATGGCACTTTCAAGCGGCGTGAATATGGTAAACGTTTTAAGTTCAAACGCTCGAATTAGAATTTAAACCGTGCGCCAAGAATCGATCATTGTTCCCACAGTAGCGAGAAGCACAACATAAGACTTACAATATTTTCTCTCTTCACAATCCGTCGCATTTGACGGTGCTGTTAAATGCAACGGATTCCTTTGACGGCTTTCTTTTTACTCCCTTACCTCACTTTCCATCTTATTGTACACAATCAATGTGTTGTTCCCGAAGAATCTGCAGTTCTCCTCTGGCATGGTAAGTGTACTACTCCCTATGCAATTACCTGACAGGAAGTGACAGGCCTTCACGTTAATGAACCGGATGTTTAACGTCGGCATTAACATTAGTATTAAGGAGGAACACTATGAAATCCAGCACGCGGGACCAGGCGGAAGGCAAGTTTCATGAAGCAAAGGGCAAGGTGGAGGAAATGGCCGGGAAGATCACTGATAATCCCAAGTTGGAAAACGAAGGGAAAGGCGAAAAGATTGCCGGCAAAGTGCAGGAAAAGATCGGTCAGGTCAAGAAGGTCCTGGGGAAGTAGTGGGTGAAGCGCGTCAATGAGCGCTGGATCCCTGGGCCCCCGGCCGCGATTGCACGATATACCACAAGAAGGACTCCGAAAGGCACTGGGTCTTCGGAGTAAAAAAAATTTAAAAAAACAGTACCAACAATAAAAGGAGGACATGCTATGAAGGCAATATATTCGGCAGCTCTGATGATGGCAGTGGTGGCTCTGGTGGCGCTCGGTGTGCCAGCATACGCTTCAAAGACGGATGACCGCATCGAATCGTCGGCCAAGAAGTCGTACGTGTTCAAGACCTACCTCAAGGACGATGATATTAAAATAGAGTCTAAGAATGGCGTCGTCACCTTGACAGGGACCGTCACCGAGGAATACCACAAATCATTAGCCCAGGAAACCGTGGCGGGCCTGCCCGGGGTGAAAAAAGTGGATAACAGCCTCGAAGTCAAAGGTGAACGCCCCGCAGAAAGCTCGGATGCATGGCTCAGTGCAAAAGTGAAAACCACACTCTTGTTCCATCGCAGTGTGAGCGGCCTCAAAACCGGAGTTGACGTAAAAGACGGGATCGTCACCTTGCAGGGTGAAGCGACCAGTCAGGCGCAAAAGGAGCTGGCGACCGAATACGCCAAGGATGTCGACGGGGTCAAAGACGTCAAAAATGAGATGACCGTTGCCAAGACCTCGAAAAAGACATCCCGCACAGCGGGTGAAAAGATCGACGACGCCTCCATTTCCGCCCAGGTAAAAATGGCATTGCTGTTCCATCGCTCGACCAGTGCCCTCAACACTACGGTCACCACGAAGCGAGGCGTGGTCACGGTGGGCGGCAAGGCCAAGAATGCTGCCGAAAAGGACTTGGTGACCAAGCTCGTCGACGATGTAAACGGTGTGAAGAGTGTACACAACCGAATGAAAATCGAGTAAATGAGTCAGGTCGGCGCAGATCGAGGGGCCGATAAGCGCGTGGACAATGAACCCGCGCAGGGAGGTATCAAAATGAAAACAAACACATTGTTGGGCATCATCCTCATTGTTATCGCAATCGTGACCTTTGTGTATCAGGGCATTGACTTTACGACCAGAGAGAAGGTCATCGATCTCGGTCCTGTGCACATGTCGGCTGATAGGACGCGAACGCTTCCGCTGCCCCCGATCGTGGGCGCTCTTGCCCTCGTCGGCGGCATCGCGTTGCTAGTCGTGGGAAGCAAAAAGGGCTGAGTGCAGGCAAACGATCGAATCGATCGGTCGCTTGAGACATCGAACGATACAGCGGCTTGTTATAACGGGAGATATATTGTGAAAAAAACATGGATATTACTGGCGCTGCTTCTCTTAGTGTTGCTCGTTCTCTCAGCATGCTTTTTCCCAGGCGGACCGGGGCACGTACCTGGACCAGGGCACCTGCCCATGCCCCCGCATCCGTAACCTGGAAATTCAGGAGTAATGTTCTTACTACGAGGAGGCTGCTTTGATAAATAAACGGAAGGCATACGAAGAGAAGCTCGGTGCGCAGTTGAAGGAATGGAGCGCACAGATCGCCCTGCTCAAGGCCAAGGCGGACAATGCCAAGGCCGACGCGAAGCTCGAATACTACAAAACCATCGAAGCCTTGCAAGGCAAGCAGAAAGAAGCCGCGACAAAGCTGCAGGAGTTGAAGACCGCCGGCGATGAGGCATGGGACGACATTAAAAAAGGCGCGGAAAAAGTCTGGGCTGAAGCGAAGGCGGCCTACCACGACGCGAGATCGAGGTTCAAATAGCAGGGCGGGATGACGGCCGGAGGGACCCGGCCACCGGACTCGTCAACAAAGCAAAGGTGTGAAGGGCAAAAAGAACCGGATACCATCGGGTTGTTGCGTTCAGGTAGGCATAGATTGCTGGACCGGTGAGCACGCGGGCAACGGGCCTGAGCAGTCAGAAAGGAGAATCATATGTTGTGGACGATCTCTGTGATACTGATAGTCCTCTGGGCGCTGGGACTGGTGAGCAGTTACACCATGGGCGGGTTCATCCATATTTTACTTGTGATTGCACTTGTTGTAATCGTGATCAACGTCATTCAGGGACGGAGATCATAGCATTAATGGGGATCCGTGATGGTTGACCACAGAATCATTGCGAGGAGTGACAGGAAAGGAGAAAAGATATGGGCACAATACTGATCATCATTTTGGTACTCGTGGTT
>JBARBN010000190.1:0-2560 GCA_049793155.1 Nitrospirota bacterium | reverse complement strand
GGCCTGTTCAAGGCCCTCTGGATGACCGTCATGCGAATTTTAAAATGTCATCCCTTTCACCCGGGCGGATACGACCCGGTAAAATGAAACAATAAAACTTGACCACAGAGAACACTGAGAAAAAATCCTGACGATATTTATACAAGGCTAAGAACTCCATGGTTGGAAACAGAGACAGATCAATAACAGCATAAAGAGATCAATACCATAAGGGCACAGAGCGGGTTGCAGGATGTTTTCTCGCACCCGATTACTATTTCTGTATTTTCTCTGAGTTCTCTGTGGCTGCATTTGACAATAATTTCGGAGGATCCATGGAAACACGAAGATTCATTTTAGCGCTTTCCCTTTCTCTGCTCGTGTTCGTGGGCTATATACGGTTCTTTGCGCCCAAACCGCCTGAGAAACCCGCTGCCCCGGTGCAGACCAAACAGGAGGCCGCACAGGAGCAGCCCGCTCCGAAACCGCTTCGAGCCGTCGAGATGGCCGCGAAGATCGAGCAGGCAGCCAGGGGCCGCGACATAATCATTGAGACCGATCTGGTGAGGGCCACCGTGAACACGGCCGGCGGTGTGATCACGGGCTGGGAGCTCAAGCGCTACACCGAGTCGGACAAGACCCCGGTGGGGCTCATGGTCATGTACCACAAGATAATGGGGCAGGCGCCGAAGGTCGAGACCCCGAAAAAGGTTCTCGGCAATGTCCAGCTTCTGCCGGTCTATTCGGGTATCGACAAAAAAGACATGGTTGCGCCTCTGGCCATGATGCCCCTTGACAAGGAGCTCGCCAAGCTTTCGCAGGTGGAGTATCACGCGGACCATGATGCGATACGGCTCGGCACGGACAAAAAATCGGAGACCCTGGTCCTCACGTATACCGGGCCGGCCGGCCTGCTGATAGAAAAGCGGTTGACCTTTTATAATGACGCGTACAAGGTCGATGTAGCCGTCAACACCAGGGGGCTGGACGGCTATGACCTGTCTCTCGGAACGGACTTCGGCCTTGCAGACAAGACAAGCTCCGATGCGAGCGGACGCGTGGGACTGGTCGAGCAGACCGACGGCAAGGTGGTCACCGAGAAGCTGGGCAGCATAAAGGGCGAGGTGCAGCACACGGGTTCCATCGAATGGTTTGCCCAGGAGGACAAGTACTTCACTGCCGCCGTCATTTACGGGGGCCAGGGCCTCCTGACGGGCAAGCGAACAACGGCCCCGAAAGAGGTCGGCGACCTGCTCACGACCACGCTCACGGTAAAGGAAAAGCCGGAAGCGCGCACCTTCACGCTCTACGCGGGACCGAAGAGCTTTTCGCTGCTGCAATCATACGGCCACGGACTGGAGCAGATGGTGGACTACGGCTGGTTCGGCATCCTTGCCAAGCCCATGTTCTGGCTCATGAAGCAATTCTATGGGCTCACCGGGAACTACGGCATCGCGATCATCCTGCTCACCATCGTCGTGCGGATCCTGTTGTTCTATCCTTCTCTGAAAAGTGCGACGTCCATGGAGGAGATGAAGAAGATCCAGCCCCAGATCCTGGCGCTGCGGGAGAAGTTCAAGAAGGACCCGGCGAAGATGAATACGGAGATGATGAAGCTCTACAAGGACCACAAGGTAAACCCGGTCGGCGGATGTCTGCCCATGCTCCTGCAGCTCCCGTTCTTTGTGGCGCTCTACAACGTGCTGTCCGTGTCCATCGAACTGCGCCACGCGTCATTCATTCCGTTCTGGATCAAGGACCTCTCGGTCTTTGACCCCTACTATATCCTGCCGGTGCTCATGGGTGTAAGCATGATCCTGACGATGAAGATGACCTCCTCCTCGCCCGACCCCCAGCAGGCAAAGATCATGATGTTCATGAACATCGCATTTATTTTCATGTTCGCCTGGCTTCCGGCCGGGCTCCTGCTCTACATCACCCTGAGCAACGTGCTCTCGATCGTGCAGCAGCTCTACGTGAGGAAGCTTATCGGCGCGTCGGCGAACACGCCTCTGATTGCGAAGTAACGCAGACACTGTTGTGCGATTTTTGCGCGGTTGAATGGATTCAAGGCAGGGGCCTCGAAACACCATTGGTCTAAAAACGGCACTTGGCCGCAGAAGTCACAAAATTCACAAAATAAAGACAAGTTGTAATTGAAAAGAAAATATAATGGCCCAATAGGTAAAGCGTTTCGAAGAAATGGCTGTAGTGGTCAGCATTATCGTTTACTTCCTGTAACATTTGAAGTCGCTATTCTTTGTAACACGTTAATTATCAAGCTGTATCCGATATCTTTACCCACTAAAATGTCCAATCGATATTACGTTGCCCCTGCCAGAATTATCAATCCTAATTTCTTTTGACCCAGCCGCTTTATGCTATACTTATCCATACATAATCTTCTGACCTCTCATAACTTGGAGGTTACAATGGAAAAACGAGAAATATTGCTGGCAAATCTTGTGGAACTTACAAAATTACTGAAGAATAAAGGGAAAATGTTTTCTCGGGCACGGGGAAAACGAGAAAAATTGCAGGCAAATCTTGTTGAACTTACAAAATTACAGATGAATAAAGG
>JBARBN010000189.1:0-5668 GCA_049793155.1 Nitrospirota bacterium | reverse complement strand
CGCCGCTGAAGGGGATGGTCTGGTCGTGATGTACGATTATCGTGCGGGCAAGAAGATCGCTATCCCGGACGAAATAAAGAAAAGAATCGCTGACTTTGAAAAAAAGACGGGTTAGACGAGTGATTGGCGTATCGTAAGAAGAGGATTTAGACACGGAAGAACCGGATTTAGTATATGATAAAAGCGGATGAAGAAAAAATCAGTATTCGTTATAGCACATCACCCTTCGAGTGAACTGCTTCCCCGGTAAAAATCCGATTTTATCCAGCTCGTATCCGCATTGATCCGTGGCAATGCCGTTTCTTTTCTCATTGGCGGGTATCCCGGACCGAGCTTGTTGCCACTGCGATCGGGAAGCAACTAAGTCGCATCTCCTCTGGAAGGAATTTTAAGCTTTTGACCTACTCGCAGGATTTTTCCACGCCTCATATTATTCGCCTCCATGATCCTCTGGATGCTGGTGCGATATCGTGTCGCGATCGTCGAAAGGGTTTCTCCCCTTCTCACCCGATGAACGACAAACTTCGACTGGGGCGGCGACCACTTGGGCAGACTATCAATCTTGGCAAGCAGCATGTCTTTCATGCCAAACGGGACCTTAAGGTCATACACCGTATTCGGCGTGGCCGCATAACGAAGCTCGGCGTTCAGGGTCACAAGGTCCTCGGCAGAGCAACCGATCTTCTCCGATATCTTCAAGAGCTGCAAAGGCTTTTCGATGGCTACGACTTCGTAGGGTATCCGTTTGTCCAGTTCCTCGAAGTTAAACCCGTACTTGGCCGGATCCTTGAGTATGGTGAGGACGGCGAGGAAGCGCGGATAGTACCGGGCTGTCTCGCGCGGAAGCCGACCATAGAGGTCCCAGAAATTATCGAGGTAGTCGATCTTCTGCTGCCTGATGACCCGTAATACATTCCCTTCCCCGCAATTGTATGCAGCAAGTACCGTGGCCCAGTCGCCGAACATCTGGTGGAGCTCCTTGAGGTAGGCGATCGCCGCGGCCGTGGATTTATCGGGATCGAGCCGTTCGTCCACCCATGAGCTGCGTTTAAGACCGAACTTATAGCCGGTCGAGGGTATGAACTGCCAGAGGCCGAGAGCGCGCGCCTTGGAATAGGCCCTTACCTTGAACCCGCTCTCGATCAAGGGGAGCCACGTGATCTCCTCGGGAATGCCGGCTTCATGAAAGGCCTTTACCATCTCGTCCCGGTATCTGCCCGAGCGTTTGTATGATTCAATGAAAAAATCCCGTTCCAGGGTCTGGAAAGACTTTATCTCACGCTCCACATGTTCATTCATGACCAGGGGAATTTCCTTGTTCAAGCCGTTCACCGCGGTGAGGCGTGAGGTATAGATCTCCATAAGCCTCTTGGAGATCACGAACCTCAGATCATCCTTTTGCTGGCTGCTCTTTCCTTCCGCATCCGCCGGCGCCTTAAGGAGGAGTTCATATGCATGGTCCAGTGCTTCAATGGCCTTCTCCGCATCTCCCGCCGCCCAGAGCTCTTGTGAGGTTTCGGTGAGTTCAAGCGCTGTATCGAGGAGACTCTCCTCTGCCGGCACAGCGCTGCCATTCTTTGTCTCTTCCTGGGATGAATCAACCTCTTCGTCCGCCTCACCGGCGTTTTGATCGGAAGCAGGGTCCGCTTGATCAAGCAGCGCGCCAACTGCCCCAGTTCCCGCGCCAGGGGACTGGATGCTGTCAATTTGTTGCGCAGCCTTTTCCGGTGATGTGTGTGAGGAACAGCTGACTAATAGAAGTGTTAGTATAATTGCAGGGTATGATAGGGCACGCATTCTCATGTTCATGGTTCGTAGGATACTCCATGTTGAGATCAAATGCAATTATTTTATTTGTATTTATGAGTCAGCCTTGCAAAAAAGAATGAATAACAGTATAGTAAACATATTCTATTATCTTCCGGTGGATCATGGCCAAGCTTACAGAATATTTTGAACAGTTCGCCCTCATCTCGCTTGAAAAACAGGATAAGATGGACCTGCTGTTCGGCGAACACAGCTATGATCTCGATCTCGATACCGGGAAGATCCGCTTCAACGACAACCTCGATGTTGCCTTTCAGGTACTCGGCACGGAATCAGACAACACGCTCATATGGCTCTGGGCCTGGGCCGACGAGCAGACTGAGGAGGTCCCGGTGGACCTGCTCAAGGCATCCCGTGATCTCCGGGACTGGGGATCGCGTGAAGGTGTTCCGGAATTTACACTCCCTGCCGTTGACCTTCACCAGGCTGACGGCCACGTGATTTCGATGATCGCCTGCGAACTCTGCAAGGCGAGCTGCTATCTCCGGGACGCATACGAAGGTGGATCGGCATTTCTCCTGCTCTATGACAAATTGATCGATGCACAGCCGTTCTTTGACCTGTCACGCTTATCACGCCGGTTCCTTGACCTGATCTCCCGCTATGAAATAAATCACCGCAATGTGCTCCTATCCTATCTTCGGATAAGAGGCATCCCCCTTGCAGAAAACGGCTCCACAGTCACCGGTGACCTCGACACGGGCGAGCGGTTGAGCGCTGAGTTTGATAATGCAGGCCGTCTGACGCGGTTGAACGGAGAAGCAATTACCACCTGATGCCGGTGGGATACCTTGAGTAATTACTCCAGGATCAAATTCTGCGCAACATGGTAAGATAATCTAAAAGCTGTTTTGCCACGGATTAACACGGATTTGACACTGATTGAAATAAATAAGGACTCAATCTTGAATTTTTTATCCGTGTTCATCAGTGTCCATCCGTGGTAAATTTGAATTGATATTTATTCCAGCTCGCCCAGGTCAGGGAGTTATTCATGAACTTGCTTGAAAAGCTCGAAAGAAAATTCCGGCGTTACGCCGTTCAGAACGTGACCCTCTACCTCATCCTCGGCCAGGTGCTCTTTTTCGTCTTCGCCCTGTCAGGCAGTCTCGAACGTGTGGTGCTCGTCCCAGATCGCGTGCTCACAGGCGAGTGGTGGCGACTGATCACCTTTCTGTTCATCCCTCCTGCATCCAGCCCGATATTCGTATTCTTCGCCTGGTACCTGTTCTATCTCATGGGGAGCGCCCTCGAAGGCCACTGGGGGGCATTCCGTTACAACCTTTTTCTTCTTATCGGTTACGTCATCACCGTGGCAGTGTCTTTCATCTTGCCCCTGTATCCGGCAACGAACGTGTTCATCGGCGGTTCGGTGTTCCTGGCCTTCGCCTTCCTGTATCCGGATTTCCAGCTTTATATCTTGTTTATCCTCCCGGTCAAGATCAAATGGCTGGCTCTGCTCACGTGGATCGGCTATGCCTATGAGGTCCTGTTCGGGTCCTGGTCAACGCGGCTCTTCGTGCTCGCCTCGATCAGCAACTTCCTCCTGTTCTTTGGAAGAGATATCGCGTGGAGAATGAAGACCGGCAAGCGGGTCATGGCAGCCCAGGCGAGACAGTTCACGGGAAAGAAGGAAGCATTCCATACCTGCGCTACCTGCGGCATTACCGATCTATCGCATCCTCAGATGGAATTTCGTTACTGCCCCGAGTGCGGCGGGCTTGGCTACTGCAAGGACCATATTTTAAATCATGAGCATAGACGTAAATCCGGATAGATTTCTGAGTTGCTTGCAAATCAATTTCTCAAAAAGACAAGATAATCTAAAAACTATTTTCCGCGGACTATCACGGATTTGCACCGGTTGAAAACACTTAAAACTAAATCTTGAATTCTTTTCCGTGTTCATCCGTGTGTTTCCGTGGTAAATTTGAATTGATTTTTGTTAGGATGAAGGCAGGCAACTGCGCAGGTGGTTGACGGTCGTAACAGGATAATGAGTTTATAACCAGGTCCTCATTTCCCCTCCTTCCGGTTTTTTGACAACAACTTTTCTATTTTCTCCTTCATTTCCGGGGCATCCCACGGCCGATCGCCAAGAAACTTTTCTCTGACAAGCCCATCCCGGTCTATGAGAAAACTTGTGGGAAGACCGATGACCCCATACTTCTCGAAATAAACCTCCTGGTCCTTATCAATAAGCACGGGAAAAGCTATCGCTTTTTTCCTGATGAACGATTGGACGGGTTTCTCGGAATCGTCCGTGGATACGGCCAACACGATGAAATCATCCTTCTGATAGGAAAGGAAAAGGCTGTTGAGAGAGGGCATTTCCGCTTTGCAGGGTCCGCAAAATGTCGCCCAAAAATTGAGGAGAACGACCTTCCCCTTATATTCCGAGAGGGAACCTTTGCCCCCGTTGACGTTGATCAGTGTAAATTCAGGGGCCGGCTTACCAATCTGGGCGGCATCAAGACTGACCGCATCCCTTACGAAGAGGGTCAAAAATAGAAAGATGAAAAGTGAAGGAATTTTTCGCACCGTGAAAGTCCTTAATTCGCTATTTATTCAATAACGCCGCAGCCTCTTTGGCAAAATAAGTCAGGATCATATCGGCGCCCGCACGTTTGATCGCAATGAGCGACTCCATCATGGCGCGTTCGCCATCGATCCATCCTAGTTTTGCCGCGGCCTTTATCATGGAGTATTCTCCGCTGACATTATAGGCTGCAACAGGCAGATTGAATTGCTGTTTCACCTGGTAGATGATGTCAAGATAGGCGAGTGCGGGCTTCACCATCACGATGTCCGCACCTTCATCGATATCGAGGGATACTTCTCGAAGGGCCTCACGGCTGTTCGGAGCGTCCATCTGGTACGATCGACGATCGCCGAACTGCGGAGTAGACTCAGCCGCTTCGCGGAAGGGCCCGTAAAAGCTCGAAGCATACTTCGCGGCATAGGACATGATCGGAACATCGTAAAAACATTCGCTGTCAAGTATCTCGCGGATGGCGGCGACCCTGCCGTCCATCATGTCCGACGGAGCGACCATGTCCGCACCTGCCTTGGCATGGGAAAGCGCTTCCCTGGCAAGCAGTTCGAGCGTGGCGTCGTTCTGAACAACTCCGTTTTTGATCAGGCCGCAGTGGCCGTGGCTCGTGTATTCGCAGAGACAGACGTCGGTGATCACGACAAGTTCAGGCAGTTTGTTCTTGATCGCCTTGATGGCATGCTGGACGATACCCTCGTCGGAGTAGGCCTCGCTGCCGACCTCGTCCTTGTGCTCGGGGATGCCGAAGAGAAGCACCGCAGGAATACCCAGGTTCTTCACCTCTTCACAATCCTTTACGATATTGTCAATGGACTGCTGATAGTTCCCGGGCATGGCCCCGATCTCTTTCTTCACTCCCTTGCCATGAGTGACAAAAAGCGGATAGATGAAATCATCGGGGGAAAGTGTCGTCTCCCGTACCATGCGACGTATGGTCTCGTTGGAGCGCAGCCTTCTCGGCCGGTATACTGGTTGAAACATTAGATCTCCTAAAAAAACATTTAGCCTCAGATGAACACAGATGTACGCGGATGAACTAAATATTCGAACTTAAGTTATTACAGCTTTCCTATCCGTGGTAATCCGTGTGAATCCGTGGCAAAAAAGTTTAACTGCAGCCGCAACCGCCGGAACCGCATCCCCCGCCGCCCGTCTTGGACTCTTCGCCGCCGCAACCACAGCTCCCGCCGGACGGCGCGCCGTTCGGAAATCCGATCGCAAAGCCCTCGCCGCGCTCATCGCTGATGAAGCCGAGTTCGGCCCCCTCCAGCTTTGTGGCAGTCGAGG
>JBARBN010000188.1:0-2375 GCA_049793155.1 Nitrospirota bacterium | reverse complement strand
TTCTTCCGCCGGATCAACGAGAAGATAACCCGCGGCCTCGCCTGCATACACATTCAGGCGGGTGAGACCATAAGCATGATCATGAAAAAACATCAGCCTGCCGCTCTGTTGATTGGTCCAGAAAAAGGTCATCTTCCCCTGGCCTGAAGCAGGCATATCAGGTACGTCCTGCGCGGAAACGCCTTTTTGGTATACCGCAGAATCTCCGATCGGGACAGTCCACTGGTGAGGTGTACCATCGCTGATCCATGGTGTATTGCCGCCGTGAAGATGGACCGCAGCCCGGTTCTGCGTGTATGCGTTCACCCCGTCCGGCCCCATCCCCGCCCCCATGATGCTGGTGTCCACAGGAATAAACAGGTTACCCGCGGTTCCGCTCTGACTTGTGGCAAGGTGGTTCTCAAACAGGATGCGCACAGGCCTGTTCCTTGTGGCAAGGATCAAGGGGCCGAGATAATGGTTGACGCTCGATGTTCCTGAAGAATTGATCTGATAATACCCCCTCAGTCTTGTCGCCTTGGGAAGATCGGAATGCATCTTTTCAGTATAGTCCTGCAATCCAAGCACATAATAATCCGATCCCGTATACGATGATGTATCCGGAGTTGCAAGCGGTATGCACTGCCCGAGGTTGTTCGTTCCCGACACCTCACAGATTCCGGGCAGCGAGTCGACGAACTTTCTCAGGGCCGTTCCCGTTACACCACTCGCGGGGCTGTTTGCGTAATACGTCCCGCCTCCAGGCCCTGCGTATGCCGTATTTATTTCACCAATAAATGAAGCGATCGCTAATATCAGGCTTAAAAAAATGACTATATGCCGACTCTTCATGAAACCCTCCTCAAAAATCTTTTTGTCGTTATATGCCTTATATGATTGTTCTGAGATACTTTGGCCGGCCTGGTAAAGACAGCCGGAAAGGGACAGTCTGAAATCGCGCAGTATCACTGTGGGGCCGCCTCAGCGGCTTTTTCTTTATCGATCTGCTCCTGCCTCAGCTTTTTCTGTTGTTCCAACTCAAGCTTGGCCTTATTGCGCTTGGAGATCGAGACATTTCCCGATGTGGGCTGAGAATTTGCGCTGGTCTGGTCCGAGGGCTTTTCCTGAACTTGTTCTTCGGCCTGAGGAGTCGCCACATCAAGACCCGATTTCGCGAGGACAAATGCACTGATGAACGTCAGCAGCATGATCCCGATCACGATTGTTGAAGTTTTTTTCATGGTTGTAAACTCCCTTCCTTATCAAATGACAAATCCGATTATGTTTTTTATTATGGCTTCGCGCCTGGTCCGGCTGGCGGTGTAGCACTTGGCATTGTTGCCAGGACCCTGTCCGTTCTTTTCTTTTGCATTATCTCGGTCTGGACCATGGTAAGGGCAGCGCGCAGTTCTTTCTCGCTTATCAGCAGTTTCTCTCCCGAAAGCTCATCCTTCATGCCTTTGATGACCATGTCCAGGTCTATATCACTGCCGCTCCTATACTGCTTGAAATTTCTGATCGTACTGACGCCGATACTGTAGTTCACCTTGTCCATCTGGGTGTTGAGCACGGGCTTCTCGCCGGCAAAAGCGCGAGATGTCAGAAGCACTATTCCCAGGACCGCCATCCATTTCATCATCATCTGAAGTTTCATTATTCCCCTGTTCCCGATACAAAACCGATAGCGTTCGGTCACTTCCTTGAAATTGATCATGACAACGCTCAGGTCTGACCCATACAAACCGGGCGACATAGTGTACCACTTTTATATTATCTAAAACAAGAGAGCAGTTGAAATTTATCGAGGGGTTACCAACATACTTTTGACTCATTATAACCAGCCCATTTTGACTAGTGTAAAAAATTTTTTCCTTTTGTGATCCTGCTGTCTGTTTCGTGTTATCACTGCGGAAATAGTTTTTTTAGTGCAGTGCCTGAATGATGATCCCTGCCGCCCATGAGAACAAAAAAAAGGAAAGACGATAGACGTCTTTCCTTGATCATTCACTATCTGTGATTCTTACAAAAGTCCACTCAGCGGTCTTCGCCCTGGATCGACTTGCGTGCTGTCTGACAATCCCTTTTCTCCTCTTACAGAACGTCCGACAATTCCATATTGCTCATCTTTGTTTGTTTTCTGATCCTGTCTATTGCCTTTTTCTCGATCTGCCTGACGCGTTCCCGCGTAATGCCGAACCGTTTGCCGATAGTGTTCAGGGTCCAGGGGGACTCATCATTCAGCCCGTAACGCAATTCGACGACCCTGCGCTCCGCCTCGGTCAGTTCGGAGATCCATTCGTCGATCTGCTTGCGCCTGCTCATCGCATCGGAATCGGCATCCGGGGACGGGGTATGGTCGTCCGCGAGATAGTCCTTGAGCGTCTCATCCCCGTCCT
>JBARBN010000187.1:0-3027 GCA_049793155.1 Nitrospirota bacterium | reverse complement strand
TTTCGAGTCTTGCAACATCATTCATATATGATCTCCTTTATTCAGCTCCATGCATTCAGGATAAGGACGATATTTACAATATATCGCCGTCTTCCTCTCCACTCAACTAATTATAGAAATATGCGGCATGATATCCAAGAGTTCCACGGCATTCATACCTATCACTACCGCTTCTTGCCAAATCATAACCGAAAGGAATAAAAGATGAAAAGATATCTGCTCGGATCGAAAAACTACATATAACAGGAGTCCACAGCCCAGAACTCTGAGATCGTTGCTCAATTCATATACATTGGTCACTTACACAAAAAGCGGTGTAAAGCCTCGCCTTTTAGGCGGGGAGAATGTCAAGGCCTCTATCATTCTTTGCTGTCGGGCTTTACTTCCGAAGGGCAGAGCTTAACAGGCTTAGCGGTGCAATACGGATATTTCACCGTTTCGCATTCCCAGAAAACCATGTTGGGGCATTTCTCCCTACAATGCGTGTAGTCAATCCGGTTAAAGAGTCGCGTTATCGAGTCGGCTTTTGACACGAACCAGTGGTCTTGCTCAAAGATGCCCTTCAGCCCCGACCCATCCAGGACCTCGGCCACAGGGGTCCTGACGTTGGCAAGATAGACCTCAACCCCCTTTTTCCTTAATTCAAGAACTAGCGTTTTCATCTCATCCACACCCGTTGTGTCGATCTTATTGACCATCTCCATATCGAGTAGGATGTATTTCAAATGCTCCTTGAACTGTTCTGCCTTTTCGATGACGGCATGTCTAAAGAATTCTGCATTTGCGAAATAGATTGAAAAATCAGGCATCAAGTAAATGATTTGAGGACAGACCGGCAAGTTCTTCGCTTCTGCATTCACGAATATCTCGGACCGCGGGTCGCGGGTGAGCATGATGAGACGAGGACTCATGGATTCCCAGAGGAACAGCAGGAGTGAGAGGGTTATTCCTATGAAAATGGCGTAGTCTGGCTTGGTGATTATAGCGAAGAAAAAAGTTATTAGGGCTGCAATTCCGTCATGTTTATTTGCCCTGAGAAGCCTGACGAACTGGCTTTGGTGCACTAGGCCTACAACCGCAGAGATAACAATAGCGGCGAGAGTCGCCTTGGGAAGATGATGGAAGGCCGAAGTAAAAAAGACGAGAGCTATAATTACGATACATCCTGAAATGACATTTGACAGAGATGTCCTGCCGCCTGCCTGCAGATTCACGGCACTGCTCGAAAAAGAGCCGCTCACCGGATAGGCGTTGAAAAAAGCTCCTGAAAGATTCGCGGCGCCCTGGCCGATCAATTCCTGGTTAATATCCACAGGCTGCTTTGTCTTTTCAGCAATGGTTTTAGTAATCGCCAGCGCTTCCATGAAGCCGATGACGGCTATGATAATACCCGGACCGATGAGCTGGAAAATCGCATCCAGGTTTGCGGCTGCAGAAACAACGGCGTGCATGTTAGGCGACTCCTGTGAGATCATCGGTCGCATGTACTGCCAAAACGGCACGTCGAAAGAGGGCAGCCCCGCAGGCATATCTCCGATTGTCTTCACCCCGTACTGAGTGATATTCAAAAAGTAGCTCATCAACGTCGTGACTACTAACGCAATCATCGTGACCGGTAGCCTTCTGTTGATGCGCCGGCCGCCGAAGATGATGGCGAGAGAGAGAAGCCCGATTGCAAGAGTGTAAATGTTTATGTGTGGAACATTCTTTACAATATCGACGAAGACCGGGAAGATAAACTCGCTGTCTCTGACCTGTATTCCCAGCAGGTGTTTGATCTGAGTCGTAGCGATTATGATGGCGGCGGCATTGGTGAATCCGATGATGACCGGGTGAGATACGAACCTCATTATAAAGCCGAGCCTTAGCACTCCCATCAAGAGCTGGAATGTTCCAACAATAGCAGCCAGGTTAATGGCGATGATGATAAATTCTGGCGTGCCGGGCTTTGCAAACGGCAGCACCGAAGAAAATGTAAGAAGACTCACAATAGCAACAGGCCCGGTAGCGAGCTGACTTGAACGTCCCCAAAGGGCTCCGACAATGGCAGGGATGCTCGCGCCGTAAAGCCCGTATATCGGCGGCAGTCCCGCTATCATGGCATTTGACATGGACTGAGGTATGAGGACAGCGGCAACTGTAACCCCCGCAATGAGGTCCGGGGAAAGGTCCTCTTTTTTGTATTGCCTGAGCCAACTCAGAAAAGGAAAATACTTACTAATCCTGCCCAAATGAGAAGCGCCTGAAATGTCTTTCCGCCATTTCGTTGTCCTCATTTATCCTCCGCCCCTCCGGGCGTTGCTGCCATCGATCGAAATCATCATACCGTATACTTTTTTATATTCGTCGTAACAGGACCGATGTAAATAATCAGCCCACTCATTCAAACAGCATAAGAGTAAGTCAAAAGTTTGTCAATTCTCCCCTAAAAAACTGATTGCGGACACACAGCGGTTCTTTCTGGTGTTTTTGGACTATTTAAAATATACTGATGAATAACGTGGACATTATTGCAAACATCAAGAAAGACCTCGAAGGTCTGAGTGATCCCGCCACGGCCGAATTTTTTCCTCGTTTTTTCAAAACCCTGCCGGGCGGCTACGCAGAGGGTGATGTATTCGTGGGCGTTTCCGTTCCCAATGCTCGCGCGGTGGCACGTAAATACCGGGATCTCCCCATTTCACAAGTGAACCACCTGTTGCATTCCGGCATCCATGAGCACAGGCTCACCGCGCTATTGATCCTTGTGGACAAGTTTACGAAGGCCGATCCGGCAGGACGAGCAAAAATCGTCCGATTCTATCTGGGCAATCTGAAGCATATAAACAATTGGGACCTGGTGGATCTATCTGCCGATAAGATCCTCGGCGCCTACCTATTTGACAAGGGCAGGACGGTCCTCTACGAACTAAGCGATTCAGGCAACCTGTGGAGCCAGCGGGTTTCCATAATGTCCACCTTCTTTTTTATACGAAATGGCCAGTTTGATGACACATTCCGTTTAGCCGAGCGAATGCTTAATCACAC
>JBARBN010000186.1:0-3944 GCA_049793155.1 Nitrospirota bacterium | reverse complement strand
CTTCGATAACAGGGGTAATCGCTGATCAAGGGATAAAAATAACGACGGGCATGCACATTCCATTCTTTAAGTTTTTCATACAGTGCATCGCGGCTCATGCCGAATTCTTTTTCATCCACTTCGATCGGCATATAGGCATGGTTATACGTCACCTCGGGAGAAAGGGCCGGTATCAGGCGAATGCCGGGGACTTCTTTGAGCCTGTTTCGATATATCTCGGTGATCTTTGCCCGCTTCCGTATTATTTCATCCAGATATTTCAGCACTTGAATTCCCATTAACGCCTGCATTTCATTCATTTTTGCGTTGGTGCCGGGCATGACCACTTCGACCTCGTTTTTAAAACCGAAGTTCTTCAGATAATCGAATTTGTCCTTCAATCCCGCTTCTTTGAATATCAGCATTCCTCCTTCAACGGAGTGAAAGAGCTTTGTGCTGTGAAAACTGAACATGCTCAGGTCGCCGAAGTGGGCGATGGACTCGTTTCCAACCTTTATTCCGAACGCGTGAGCGGCATCATAGATGAGTTTCAACTTGTGCCGTCTAGCAATGTCGGCCAACACATTCAGTTTACAGGGATGGCCGTATACGTGAACCGCCAGAATCGCTGTCGTCCATGGGGTGATTGCGGCCTCAACTTGTACAGGGTCAATGGTGTAATAGTCCGGTTCTATATCCACAAACACTGGCCTGATCTTGTTCCAGAACAAGGCGTGGGTTGTCGCCACAAAGGTAAATGGCGTGGTGATGACCTCTCCTGAGATCTCCATGCCCTGCAGGGCAATCTGAAGGGCCAACGTCCCGTTATTGAACAGACAGACGTTGTTGCTTTCAAAGCTGTTGCACAATTCCTGATTAAAACGCTGGAGAATGGGACCGTTGTTCGTTAACCACCGGTTCTCCCAGATCTCTTCCAGTCCCTGACGGAACTCGTCGAGCGGCGGCAAAAACGGCCTGGTAACATAAATAGGATTCTTAAAGGGTGTGATCATAAGTTATTTTCCCTGGTGACTTGATAGATTGCTTTGAACGGGCTGTTCTTCAATTTTCCTCACGATCCTTGCAGGGTTCCCGGCAACGATGGTGTTAGGCGGGACATCTTTTGTCACTACGCTTCCCGAGCCGACAATGGCATTTTCACCAATGGTTATATTGCAAAGGATAGTCGACCCGGATCCAATGGAGGCGCCTTTTTTCACGACCGTCGGGACCACCTTCCAGTCCGCCTCGCTTTGCAGATTCCCGTCTCCGTTTGTCGAACGGGGATACTTATCATTGATGAATATCACGCCGTGACCGACAAACGCGTCATCCTCGATCGTGACGCCCTCACAGATAAAGGTATGGCTCTGGATCTTGCAATTCTTGCCGATGAAAGCATTTTTCTGCACCTCGACGAAGGTCCCGATCTTGGTGTTATCATCGATTGTGCATCCGTACAGGTTGACGAAATTTGCAAGCTTTACATTTTTCCCAAGCTTGACATCATCGGCAACGGAGAGATATTTCATACCGTCACCGCCCGGCCGTTCTTCTTGATCGAAAGATCGCAGGCTTCAAGCATCTTCACCACCCGCAAGCCCGCATATCCATCGTTGACCGGGGTTTCACTATTTACGATGCACTGAAGAAAATATTCGGTCTCCACCTTAAGGGCTTCAATCGGCTCGACCCGCGGCGCGTACATGTCGCCGGAGCGGTAGTTGACGAGCATTTTATATTTTGCTTCCGCGCTTTTTACTTCAACCCCCTTGTCAAATATCTTGATCTTTTCATCCGGCTCCAGATCGTTCCACATCAGCATCTTCTTCTCTCCCCCGATGAGCGTGGTCCTGATCTTCACCGGCGACAACCAATTGACGTTGAAGTGAGCGATCATGTTATCGCTGAAGTGGACGGTGATGTAAGCGGTATCCTCCATCTCACTTAGGTGCGCTTTTCCGCTGGCTGCGACAGCAAAGGGCTTTTCGCTCAAGAGGTAGTCCATGACGGCAAAATCATGGGGCGCGAGGTCCCAGATCACATTCACATCGCTCTGGAAAAGACCCAGGTTAACCCTGACCGAATCGTAGTAGTAAAGGTCCCCCAGGGCCTTTTCGTCAATGAGTTGCTTGATCTTTCTCACCGCGCCGGTGAAGATAAAAGTATGATCCACCATTATAGTCAACTTTTTTTTCTCGGCCAATTCTATTAATGTTTCAGCCTGTGCGATCGACGAGGTAAAGGGTTTTTCCACAAACACATGTTTCCCGTTCTCAAGCGCCTGTTTGGTCAGTTTGAAGTGAGTGGATACCGGTGTGATAACGGCCACTGCGTCAATGTCAGGTGAGTTGAGGATATCATTGTGGTTGCTTGTTACCGTGATGTTCGGATAGGCTTTGCTCGCCCGCTTCAGGGCGTTTTGGTCGCCATCGCATATAGAGACGACCCTGGCCCCTTCGAGGCTGCTGAAATTCCGCACAATGTTCGGTCCCCAGTAACCGAATCCTATGATTCCTATGTTAATCATGCATCCTCCGATTCTGTGCCTCTCCCGAGCGGGCCATTAATATGCACCTTTACCCGCTACTACGATCCAGGTGGTCTTCAGAAGTATCTTCACATCGGACCAGAGAGACCAGTTTGTCGAGTACTGGAGGTCAAGGCGCACCATCTCATCAAACGTCGTCGAACTCCGTCCCGTGACCTGCCATAACCCGGTGATCCCCGGTTTCACCTCCAGGACGCGGCGCCGGTGCCATGCATCATACTTCTCGAGTTCATACGGAATGGGCGGTCTCGGCCCTACCAATGACATCTCTCCCCTCAGCACGTTGTAAAACTGAGGCAGTTCGTCCAGGCTTGTCTTCCGCAGGATATTCCCGAGAGGAGTCACCCTCTTGTCATTCTTGATCTTGTACACTTTTTGTCCCACACCGTTGTCTTCAGCTTCACCCGATACCTTCCCGGCGATCAGGTCCTGGACATATTTTTTGTGAACTTCCTCGTCATTGTTGGCATACATGCTCCTGAATTTCAGAAAGATGAAGCTCTTCCCGTATTGTCCGATCCTCTCCTGCCGGAACAGGACCGGTCCCCGTGAGGTCAGTTTGATGCAGATGGGGATTATAATGAACAAGGGAGAGTAGATCAGCATGCCGAAAATACTGCCGATCACGTCGATTACCCGTTTTATCTTGAGGGCGTTTCTATGTGACCGTTCTCTTTTTGGGTATTCGGGGTAGAACGTGAAATCTACCGGACCGCCGGGCTTGTTCGGCTTTCCATCCTTTGGAAAGCGGTGAAAAGATAATTGTATGTCATCGAGTTGCTCGTCCGACAGCCGTGCGGAGAGGCTTTCATGGATCTTATTCTGCAGCGTTTCCGTTTCAAGGCTGTTCATTTCTGTAAAGATAACGCCCAGGACCATCGGGTTTTTGTACCATCCCTTGATATCGGTGTCCCGGGTAAGTACGGACAACGTCTGCATGGCCCACCTGACGGATTCACGCCTGCTCTCCAGATCGAGAATCCCGTTAAAATCCATTGTCATCACCAAAAACGGTCTTCCCGAGCGTTCACTCCGTCGCCGCTCAAATACGAGAAACTCGAGAAAGAACTCTTCCTCGTAGCAGCTATAAGCGTCATCGTCGGACATCTCGGAGCTTTGCCGAAGAATAACCGGCTTTTTCTTATTCGATGGTATTTTCATAGAAGCTTTCCTTATTAAGTACTGGGAGCAGGATTGCATTTATTGTTATCGGTAATCGTGCATTTTACTGAGATCGCCTAGTGTCAGTGTGTAATGATCAGTTAACATCAATGAGAACATTGGCCGTTGCCGTGTTATAGTTGGTTGAGTCGGTTGGTGTAAATGTTACCGAAAGAGCCTGACCAAGTCCGGGACCCAGAACTGTGCCCGCAGCTGGAGTATAGACAAAGGTGCCTGCGATAGCTGGCGTAAC
>JBARBN010000185.1:0-78873 GCA_049793155.1 Nitrospirota bacterium | reverse complement strand
CTCCATACCCATATTGTTTCCACGGTTGATTCATGATTTATTTCGGTCCAACGTTGTGCCTAACCGGCGCGCGAAAGGAGGCGAAGCCGACTGAAGCGCGTCCGGTTGAGCCGCGTGTTAGGCCCGACCGTGTTAGATGTCGGGCTTGAGCTTACTCTTGCCTGACTATATCGACCGAGATCTCCACCGCCGGAATCGTTCCTCTGTTCTCAAGCCAGTGTGTGGTGTTCCTATCCTCGGGCCAGCCCACTCCCGGTCCATAGTCCGTAGCGACTCCGTTTCGATGGTCAGTGATCGTTCCTTGCAGTATGTAGACGGTGCCTGGTCTGTCTTTATGGTCGTGAATCGGGCCGAAGACGCCTCCAGGCTCGATGGTCACCATACGCATTCGAAGTTGGCGCCCCGCCATGCCCTCGATCTCAGGGCCGAGGTCAACCGTTGCAAGTAACTTCACCGTAATACCTTTCGTCTCAGGTGCCACCTGTTCGTTGCTCATCGAGCTCTCCTCTCGGTTCTTCCAGGGCCTAACGCCGCCTAAAGGTACGGCGTGGTTAAAACGATCACGATGCTTTTTCAAGGCGCTCCGCTACCCAGACTTTGATGATCGACTGGCGGGGGACACCTAGGCGTTTTGCCTCTTTGTCCAATAATTGGATCATCCACACAGGGAAATCGACGTTCACTCTTTTCTGCTCCTGTACGCGTCTCTTGGCCTTTTTCAAATCAAGATGCTTTGAGATATCCGCACCTTCGTCGAATTTCTTGTCAAAATCACGCGCTTTCACTTTCATATATCTCCACTTCCTCTTTCCTTGATCGCTGCACCGAAATAATTCTTACCGTATCGCCTCGAGCCCGCCCACCGATCCCTCCTGGATGGAACACGTTCAGCTCTTCCGTGTCACGGCATGTCGCACTGCAGGCAGGGACATCGGAATCCGCTGATGCGCGTCCGGAAAGAAGCCGTGGCCAGTTCCGGGAAGGCGCTCTCCAAGAGCGCCCAGGACTGCTGGTCGGTCTGCTTTGTGATAGCAGCCGACTCGGCCACCATTGGCGCGGATATCTGCTGCGCTTCTCCGGCGAGCCGCATCATCTCGTTCATGTCGCCGCGCTTCTTTGCCGCGTCGATCTTCTTCTTGATCTCTGCCGCGCGCTGCTTTTTGTCTCCCGATGCGCTGGCTGGCGGAGCCGGCGGCTGGATGCCGAGCTTCTTCTCGTGCCGCTTGAGAATCGCGTCCGACTCGTTGACCTTGCTCCCTTGTCCGTCCGGGACCTGGCGGTAGAAGGTACCGTGGAGTTGAACATACTTGTTATACAGGACATCGGCCTCCTGCTGCGTATGGCCGGTATTTCGCGCCAGGTTCGAGAAGTAGGTCCTGCTGTACTTCTCAGCCATTTTGCCCCCGCTCCCTCCCTCGATGGTCACCGCCGTCATGTCGTAGGCCGGCGGGCCGCCGACCGCGCAGGCCATGATCAGCGTATCCCCGTCCCAATGCCTTTTGGCATTGCCCGCGATCTTCTCGAAGTATGCCTTCACAACGTCCTTGCTCTCATGAGTAAGCCAGCCGTGAGATGGATTGTCAGCTATCTCCGGTACGCGGTCCTGGGGCAGACAAGCCGGGCCCGCCTGGGCGGGGACGGGCAGCACTACGACAACAAGCAAGAAGCAATATATACAAAAACGCAGCATCATGGGTGATCCCTCCTCTTTAGATTTGTGTCTGCAATACCTGGCCGATCTACGTTGTTGCCTGCCCTCGGGAAGCAGGGAGAATCCCGGTGGTAAGCGGCAGACCGCAGGGGCAGACCGCCTTGACTGCTATGTTAGGAGTTTTTCGCGCATAGCCTATTTCGATCGCCTTGGCCTTGCCTTTCCGCTGGATGCATTTAGGACGACTGCGGCTCGGATGATTGCCTTGAAGGCGCCCGCGTCGACCTCCTCTCCCTCATGGATGTCAATCGCGCGCCTTGCATCCCCGTCAAGGCTGGAGTTGAAGAGTTTGACCGGGTCCTTCAACGCAGCACCCTCGGCGAAGGTGAGTTTCACTTTGTCCTTGTAGGTCTCGCCGGTGCAGATGATTCCGTCGTGGGACCACACTAGAACTCCTAACATTGAGTTCGACGGCTTTCTCCATTTCACATCCTCGACCACATCTGGGTCTGCCTCTTTGATGAGCTCGCGTATCCTGCTCAAAGTCTCCCCACGCCAGTCCCCGAACTCGACGATTGTTTTGTCAATCAGCTCAGATGCCGACTGGCTTTCGGTCGAATCCAACTTTTTCATGTTCTCCTCCTAACGACGAGTTCACACGTAGCGAAGCGGTCGGCGTGGAACGACTCGTTAACGCATTATCGAATCATGTAGATTGCGTAATTACAAGCAATCACCGTTAAAACAGGCAGTAATGAATCCGACAGCGGAAACAACAAAAAAGATTACCGCGACATAGGATAAAACTGCCAATGACCGTTTTGTTTTAGAAAGAGATGACATCTTTATTATACATAAAACACCTATTGCCACACTTAATGCTGATTGAGTCCAGAACCATAACCAATTGCCTGAGTTGCCGGACCAATACATAATTTGGGTTCCCATCCAAGTTGAAATTATAGGAATGAGCGCGGCAAGAGACAAGAATAAGTTATTATGAAAGGATCTGTCCGCGTCGTATTTAAGATGGCAATTTTTGTATTTTACACCGCTACCGCACCAGCAAGGCTCATTCCGCCCAGGAGGTATCTTTTCCTCTGATTTCGTAGAATGGGCCGCTGAGACGACGGCGCTAATTTTTCGCCGTATTTGTTTGATCATGAATTCTGTTATCCTTTGGATTTGGCCGGCCTGGGCAACATAGTGAAAGAAGTTAACAAGTGATTGAGCACTTTGGGCACTTTATCACGATTTTTCCCGCAGTGTCAAGCCGACTAAAAACCGCTTGACGCATCCCTATAATGTTATTATATTTATGCGGTTGCATAACATTCAATTCTGCATGTAGTGTAGTTTGTGTTCAACATCCTATGATTATTATCCCGGATGACGCGAATCCGGCTGGATTTTTTAAACCATCAATTGGCTGATGAAAACAAATGATCCGTCTTTGCACAGACAACGACTTTGATGCGATCTTCGAGATCATCAACGATGCGGCGCGGGCATACAAGGGCGTGATCCCGGATGACCGATGGCACGAGCCGTACATGTCACTTGACGATCTCCGTCATGAATTGGACTCAGGCGTCGTGTTCTGGGGTTATGAGGAGCACGGTGAACTACTCGGTGTCATGGGAATTCAGGACGTGCAGGACGTGACGCTCATCAGGCACGCGTACGTGAGAACGAAACGCCGCAACAGGGGCATCGGCCGCAGGTTGATCTCTCACCTCAAGTCGCTCGCCACGCGTCCGACGCTTGTCGGTACCTGGCAGGCAGCGAGTTGGGCTATCAGGTTCTATGCACAACATGGATTCACGCTAGTGTCGTACGAGAACAAAAAGCGATTGCTCAGGAAATACTGGAATATTCCCGAACGACAGACGGAGACGTCAGTGGTCCTTGCCGATAAACAGGCGCTCGCCATGCTGAGAGATCAGCAAGGAAGAGTAAAATGAAGATATCGCTCATTCTCGGCCATCCGGGCAAAGATAGCTTCAACCATGCCATTGCACTAAGGGCGGCACGGATCCTGAAGGACAATCGACACGTGGTCAATTTCCATGATCTCCATGAAGAACGATTTGATCCAGTCCTCTCAGTTCAGGAGATTCCCCAAAATGCCGCCTTGGACAAATTAATTAGCGCTTACTGCAGGGAGATCGCAGATGCCGACGGCATCATAATTGTCCATCCCAACTGGTGGGGCCAGCCCCCCGCGCTCTTGAAGGGGTGGGTCGACCGCGTACCCAGACCCGGCGTGGCCTATGAGTTCATCGAAGGAGACGACGGCGAAGGTGTTCCTCGAGGACTGCTGAAGGCCCGAAGCGCGATCGTGTTCAATACCTCGAACACTCCATCCGACCGGGAGCAAGCTGTTTTCGGCGATCCCCTGGAGATGATTTGGAAAAACTGCATTTTTAAACTTTGCGGCATCGCAAACGTATCGCGCAGGACATTCTCAGTTATGGTCACCAGCACGCCGGCCCGGCGTGAGGCCTGGCTGGACGAGGTCGGTTCGCTCGTCAACCTGCATTACCCGGCTGCATAGTAATACCGCGAACTTTTCAATAAAATCTCTTGAGTAACGTTGTTTAACTCCGGGAAACATAAAGACCCCGGAATTCCCAATTAGATCATTCGGGAATGACGAAAAACGCACACTGTGGTATTATGATCATCGTCTTTTTGGTGAGACGGTTTTCCGATCGGTTTTTTTCTCTGTGATCCTTGCGTTCTTTGCGGCAAATGTTCTTTAAGACTAATGCGAGGCGATTTCATGCAGATGTTGAAGTTCGTGAAAAAGGAAGTGCCGTACTGGACAACGGGCACGCTTGCGACTCCGGCGGGTTCCGTGTACAAGGTATCGACCGACTGGACCCGAGAAGACTTCCGGGGTATGATCAAAAGCAGGACCGGCGCCTATCGCATGAAGTATGAGGTCACGCCGGGGCTGTACGCGGTTGGCGGGCCCTCTCAGGATTCCGATGTGTTCGTCACCGCGAACTATAAACTGACCTTCGATCTTCTCCGTCGTGAACTGAAGGGCATGAATGCCTGGGTCCTTGTCCTGGACACCAGGAGCATCAACGTCTGGTGCGCGGCAGGCAAAGGCACGTTCGGCGCCGATGAGTTGATCAAGCGTATTGCCGAGGCAAAGCTCGACGCGGTGGTGAGCCACCGCAGGATCATCCTGCCTCAGCTCGGGGCCGTGGGCGTGAACGCGAGCCTGGTCCAGAAGAAAACAGGCTTTCGGGTCACCTTCGGCCCGGTGCAGGCGCGGGACATCCCCGCCTATGTCCAGGCGGGCTACAAAAAAACAAAAGAGATGGGCACGATCAGGTTCTCGATGCTCGACCGGCTGGTCCTGACGCCGATGGAGATCAATCCTGCCATGAAAAAGTTTCCGTGGGTCGCGGGAGGCATTCTTTTGATATTCGGACTTGAGCCGCAGGGTCTTCTCTTCAAACAAGCATGGTTTGGCGGCCTGCCGTTCCTTGTTCTGGCACTGCTCGCGGTGTTTGCCGGCGCGCTCGTGACCCCGGTGTTGCTTCCTTTCGTCCCGTTCCGCTCCTTCGCGATAAAGGGCTGGATCGTGGGAGTACTGATGGTGTTTCTTGCATTGCAGTTTTCCGGACTGATCGGCACGCTGGACACGATACTCTTGAGCGTTGCCTATCTCCTCTTTCCCGCACTGAGCTCTTATATCGCCCTTCAGTTCACTGGCTCGACGACCTTTACGGGCATGTCCGGGGTCAAAAAAGAACTTAAGATCGGCATCCCGCTCTACATCGGCGCGGCAAGCGTATCGCTGCTTCTGATGGCCGTTTTCAAGCTCAAGGAATGGGGGATCATATGAAATACCTTGCCAACGTCACGACACTCCAATACGCGCAGGACAAGTGCACCGGCTGCGGCAGGTGCGCAGAGGTCTGCCCGCAGGGGGTCTTTGAGATGCGCGACAAGCGCGCGGCGATCACGGACAGGGACCAATGCATGGAATGCGGGGCCTGCGCCCTGAACTGCGAGTTCGGCGCGATCACCGTGGACTCCGGCGTGGGCTGCGCCGCCGCCATCATCAACAGCATAGTGACCGGCGGTCCGCCATCCTGCGATTGCGGAGATAACTCCGCCGGATGCTGCGGGTAGAAAAGCCCGCAGGATTTTTTCACTATAAGTTGTCATTCTGAGCATAGCGAAGAATCTCGTTTTCCCAATCAAATAAGAGATCCTTCACGGAACCTGGCCTGACGAGAAGCGAGACCCTTCGCTTTGCTCAGGGTGACAATTCTGAAGAGTTCAGGATGACATAAAAAGTCTTTCAACAGCCCAAGGAGCGCTCACTATGTACGCAGAAAGAATCGCAGGACTGAAAAGTTCGGCCATCCGCGATATCCTGAAGCTCACCTCACGCGAAGGGATGATATCCTTTGCGGGCGGCCTGCCCGCTCCCGAGTTGTTCCCGCTCAAAGAGCTCAGCGAGGCCACACAACGAGTTCTATCGAAGCATGGATCGAACGCGCTCCAGTATGCCATCACCGAGGGGCATATACCGCTTCGTGAAAAGATCGCGCATACCCTTGCCCCGGGATCAACGCGCCTTACCCTTAACCATCTCATCATCACCCAGGGATCGCAACAGGGTCTTGAACTCCTCGCCAAGCTCTATCTTGACAAGGGGAGCGTGGTCTATACCGAAAATCCGAGCTACCTCGGCGCGCTCCAGGCTTTCCGGCTTTTTCAGGCGGAGATCGCGCCGATACCAACCGACGATCAGGGTATTCTTCCAGATGCCCTGCGCGGGGCATTGAAAAAACGCAGGCCGGCATTCCTGTACCTCATGCCGAATTTCCAGAACCCGACCGGGGTGTCACTGTCACTCGAACGGCGGCGCGAGATCGTCGAGATCTCAAAGCAAAGCGACCTGCTTGTTGTCGAGGACGATCCCTATGGGGATCTTTTCTTCGAGGGCGAGAAACTGCCCTCCCTGTTCGCGCTCGGCGACGGCAGGAACATCATCTACCTGAGCACCTTTTCCAAGACCATTGCACCGGGCCTGCGCGTGGCCTTTGCGGCGGCAGACGAAGAGATCGCCGGGAAGCTTGCCATGATCAAACAGGGCACCGACCTCCAGACCAACACGCTCGGGCAATTCATCGTGAATGAGTACCTCGAGAGCGGTCTTCTCCCGGAACATCTCCGGAAGCTGCGCACCACCTACCGGGTACGCAGGGACCTCATGCTCACTGCCATGAAAGAGCATTTTCCATCGACCCTGACCTGGAACCGACCCGGCGGCGGCATGTTCCTCTGGGTCACCCTGCCGGAGAACTGGAACGCAAAGGACATCCTCCTGCGCTGCATCGAACACAATGTGGCCTTTGTTCCGGGACAGGAATTTTACCCTGACGGTTCGGGCAGGAACACCATGCGCATGAACTTTTCGAACGCATCGCCGGAGAACATCGAGGCGGGCATCAAGAGGATGGGTATGGTTCTGAAGAAATTGTCATAACCCGGGACAAGCCCCTAAAGACGAGGCAGGCCGGAACCAAATATGCCACAATGGCCAAGAAGAGGGCCACACTGAGACGCGAAGGCACGAAGAAATTCATAGACAGGCTGGTGATTAACGAACCTACTAATTCTTTGTGTTCTCTTCGTTTCTTGGAGCCTTCATGGCTGAATTTTGTTTTCATTTTGACAAGAATTTCATTCTTTAGGAACTGCCTGTCGAGGAAATGGAATGTCAGCTCATTCGAAATATTTGATCCTCGCTGCACTTGTTACTGCGTGGTGCTTTCTGCACAGTGCAATGATCTCGATATCGGTGACGGAATATCTCAAGAGGACCTTGGGTCTTAAATTCCGTTACTATCGGTTGTTCTATAATGTTGTTTCAGTGATAACCCTCATACCTGTGATGTTGTTTTCCTATTCAGTTCGAACAGAGCCGATATTCTCATGGGATGGATACTTACGGATAGTCCAGGTCCTTTTACTGGGGACTGCTGTCTTGTTATTTTTCCTCGGTTCTCGCCACTATGATGCACGTCAACTCCTGGGGATCAAGCAGATACGGGAAGGGACCTCGAACAAGGCAATAACAGATTCAGGTAAGCTGGACACGTCGGGTGTCCTGGGCATGATCCGGCATCCCTGGTATGCGGCAGGCATATTCCTTCTTTGGGCGGGGCAACTGGACGTTTCCGCCATCATTGTCAATACGATCCTCACGGCCTATTTGATCATCGGAGCATTTCTGGAAGAAAAAAAGCTCGTAAGGGAATTTGGAATGGAATACCGCGCCTATCAGGCAAGGGTCTCCATGTTCCTGCCTTATCAATGGGTGAAGTCAAAAATAAAAAAAAGAGCGTGAGCCGGACCATGAAAATCCGGTAACGCTCTTGACTTTAAATAGATCATGCTGAATAATAGCGACCTCTCGTTCATTCGGTCTGGAACAAGACGCCTGAAGCAACTGACTGGAGGTATTCCATGCAAAGGCATCTCCTGAGGCTTCTGTTCGCCGCCTGTCTTGTCTGCATGCTCGGCTCCCTTGCTGCGGCGGAAGAGGACCCGGCGGATCATTCCATCATTGCCGACCGCCGCAAGGAGCAGTTCTCGAAGGACCCCGGCTACGCGCTCTTTCCCTACCCCTACAGTCTCCCCGGCATCGGGAAAGGCATCGGCCTGGTCGGCGGCATGATGAATGTCATGGATACCTATACGGATGTCTACGGGATAATATTTTCGGGAGAGGTGCGGGGCACCTCCATCGGTGTTGCCGACATCCATTTCGTTCCCCGAACGCTCATCCTGGACATCGGATACGGAACGGTCAACGAAGCGACGATACAGAGCTACAGCCAGCGGGGCATGAACACGGACAAGCATGATTACCGGCTGATCGAATTCGGCGATACGGAATACGAGGGCGGCCGCATGACCGCGACGTTCTTTGAACGCCGCTTTGAGGTCTACGGGGCATGGTACCAGGGAGCCATGAAGCTGAAAAGCATCAGGGACAAGGACGGGAATGTGATCGTCGAAGCCCAGGATTCTCCCCGCAGCCGAGGCCAGAACACGCTGTTCGGGACCAGGCTCGACCTGACCGATGACTACAGCGACCCCCGCCGGGGGATCCGGATCGACGTGACCCGCTCGCAGACGCCGCCGCGGGACTCCGGGCCGGACTTTTACGTGATGGATTACAACACAACCGCCTATATCCCGCTCGGAAGGAGGAGCACCTGGGCGTTCAATGTCCTGCGCTCGGACGCGGTCGTGGACCGGCAGGGAGAAACAGACCCGGCAAAGCTTCAACAGCAGCAGGGGCTGAACTGCAGCACGGTCACCGATCCCGAACAGCAGCAATTCTGCAACGAAGTGATCGCCAACATGATCGCGAACAACAGATACGGGACCGCCACGTCACTCGGCGGGTTCAGCAGGCTGCGCGGGTATCCTCAGGGCCGTTACAAGGGGGCGCATACGCTGTTCTATGGTACCGAGATCCGGTGGAACCTCACCGATGAGCGGACGCCCTTTGATATTTTCGTCATGAAGGACGTCCGCACCTCGGTCCAGGTCTCCCTGTTCTACGAGACCGGCGCCACCTCCGACGTCCGCAGCGACATAACAAAGAGGAAGGAGATGCGCGATTCCTACGGCTTCGGGCTCAGGGTGGTTACCGCGTCGGGCGTTGTGTTCCGGGGTGATATCGGTTTCGGAAAGGAAGGGGTCGCCCCTGCGATCTTCATCGGTTATCCCTGGGAGATATAGTCCAATACTTTCGGGCAGGAAGGACCTTGCCGCTCCTTCTCATATAAGTATGTATACATCCTGTTCGCATCCCTGTATAATAGGGCAGTCACGGTTACCACATGCCGGATCAATAAATAATTTCTCAAAGGAGCGATCATTGGCGAAACCGAATTTCGATTTTCAAAAGCGTCAGAAGGAAATAGCGAAGAAAAAAAAGAACGAGGAAAAGAAGCAGCGCAAGCTGGAAAAAAACGCAGCAGAGAAGCCTGTTCCGGCTGCGGAAGAGGGAGAGACCAGGTAAAAATTCAAGGAATCGTGCGTCAACCGGGGTCCTGGACCGTCCGGATATCGACTCATACCGCTACGTTTCTCCTCCTGTGCTCCGCGGGACCCGGTCGCGGTTCCCCTGTTCAATGCGTTGAAGGGCCTCCTGTACAGGCTGAGGGTCATATTTCCGCATCAAGGTGCCGATATACTGCATCTGCCTCAGCCGCGCGCCGTGTTTCTTGAGCTTTTTTGCCAGGATGACGGCGCTGAGCATATCTGACGGCAGTTCGATGTTCTTGAGTTGTTCGAGCGATAGGGTCACCAGCCGCTCTCCCAGTGCCTGCAAAGACAGGGCCTCTTTCTTCTTTTGCGTCTTGCTTAATGGCTCCATGTGTCAAACCTCGTGAACGATCGCGTCAACGTTTCGATGCTGCTCTGGAGCAAAGATACCAGCTTTCCGCAAAAACGCAATGGGTTTGTTGCGTTGCCCGCTCAGGGAAATTCACACGATGTGCCCCTGTTCCCGGCAAATATATGCTATACTCTCCCGTATCTGCATTGTTGGCTGACAAAAGCATCTTTTTGTCCGGCCAATAAGCGGAGGGTTCTCGTTCAAGCAGGTATAAAAACTTTAAAGGGAAAGGAGGTGAAAAAGAATGAAGTCATTGAAAATTATTGCACTTGTCGCCATCGCGATGCTGCTCGCATCCGCAGTGGTTGCGATGAATCACACGCCTGAAGACCGTGGAAAAGCCCTGTTCAACGACACGAAGCTCGGTGGCGGAACAGCGGGAAAATCCTGCAACACCTGTCACCCCGACGGCAAAGGCCTTGAAGGGGTCGGCAGCAAGACGATGTGGAAAAACCCGGGCGGTGAATTCAAGTCCCTCGAAGAAGCGATCAACGTTTGCATTACTTTGGCGAACAAGGGCAAAGCCCTGGACGTGAAGTCCGAGCAGATGAAGGACCTTGTTTCCTACCTCAAGAGCATCCCGTCGAAAGGCGCCGCACCGGCCAAGAAAAAGGCCGCAGTCGGTTGCTGATCCTGTCTTATCCATGGGAGAGAGGGCATCCCTCTCTCCTTCTTTTAACGCTCAGCGGTCCTGGCCCGGTTTCCTGACATCGTGCTCCGAGATGTAAATACCCGAGTTATCCCCGATCATTTAAGCGGTCCTTGCCATTTCCGAAAAAATCCTCTATTCTTTTCCTAGCGCTGACAGATAGGAACCAAAAGGCGTCTCTCGCAGAAAAGAGGATGCCGGGCTGGACCAGATGATCTGGAGACTTATAGTTTTACTCTCCGCGGTCTCTGTGTCTCTGCGAGAAACAATCACAATCTTTATCATCCGCATCACTGAAAAGGAGCCAATCCATGTACGGAGATGACCGAAGGCAGGGCAGAGGCGGTTGTTTTGTCCTCTTTTTCATTGTTCTTATTTTGATGATCGCGATCGGACTTTATTATTGGGTCTTCACGGGACGAGTACCCAAACAGGTGATCCTGGAAGCGGACTTCGAAAAGGGGATGATCGAGTGCGTTCCCGACGACGGCCTGGCGCGCTTCCTGATGACGAAAAAGCTGCTCGTACGGGAGGTGGTGGAGGCGCTTCAGAAGGCGTCCCGGGACGACCGGGTCAAGGGGCTGGTGGCCAGGGTGGGCCAGTCGGGCGTGAGGCTGGCGCAGGTGCAGGAGGTGCGGGATGCGATCATCGCCTTCCGCGCAACGGGCAAGCCGGCGGTCGCTTATGCAGAGACCTTTGGCGAGGTCGCTCCGGGAAACTCTTCCTACTATCTTGCAACAGCGTTCGACACGATCTATTTGCAGCCCTCCGGCGATGTGGGGCTCACCGGCCTCATTTACGAACAGCCCTTTGTCCGGGGCACGCTGGACAAACTCGGCATCGTCCCGCGCATAGACGGCAGGAAGGAATACAAAGCCTACCGGTACATGTTCACAGAGCGCAGGTATTTACCGCCGCACCGTGAAGAGGTCATGCAGGTGATGGAGTCCCAGTTCGGCCAGATCGTCAAGGGGATCTCCGCTGCACGCAAGCTTACCGAAGATCGGGTCCGGTCGCTTATCAATGAGGGTCCGTTCTTCGGACAGCAGGCTGTCGATGCGAAGCTGATCGACGGGTTGGAGTATCGCGACGGGGTCTACGACAGGATCAAGGGCAAGGCGTGGGCAAAGGCCGGGTTCCTCCCTCTCGCGACATACGGAAAGCGCGCCGGGGGTCCTAACGAGAAGGGGACGACCATCGCCCTGATCTACGGCGTGGGCGGGATCATCCGCGGAAAGAACTCATACGATCCGACCTCGGGCGAGGTCCTCATGGGCTCCGATACGATCGCATCCGCGATCCGTGAGGCCGTGGAAGACAAGGACGTGAAGGCCATCCTGTTTCGCATCGACAGTCCCGGCGGGTCTTATGTGGCCTCGGACACGATCTGGCGCGAGATCGTCAATGCAAAAAAAGCAGGCAAACCGGTCATCGCCTCCATGGGAGGCCGTGCCGCCTCGGGCGGCTATTTCATCGCCATGGCGGCTGACAAGATCGTGGCCCAGCCGGGGACGATCTCCGGTTCCATCGGCGTATTCGGCGGCAAGATGATCACGACCGGTTTCTGGAACAAACTTGGCGTGACCTGGGACGAGGTGCACACGAGCAGGAACGCCGACGCCTGGACCCAGACCAGGGACTTTACGCCGGCACAGAAGGCCCGGTTCTCCCTGTGGCTCGACCGCGTGTATGACGACTTTACCGCAAAGGTCTCTATGAGCAGGAACCTCTCGAGGGAAGAGGTGGAAAAGACCGCAAAAGGCCGTATCTGGACCGGAGAGGATGCGAAGAGACTGGGTCTGGTGGATGAACTGGGCGGTTTCCCCACCGCGTTGCGGCTTGTACGTGTTGCCGCGAAGCTGCCTGAAAACGCGCCTGTCCGCCTGAAGGTCTTCCCTGAAAAGAAATCGCTGTTTGCCTTCATGTCGGATCTCAGGTCAATCGGCGGTGAAGATGGGACCGAAAACGGGCTTGCGCGGGCGCTGGAAGAGGTGCAGCCCTTCATCAGGGCGATCGAATCCCTTGGGCCATCTTCGCGTTCCGAGGTGCTGCGCATGCAGGACTATGAGTGGCCCGGGGTGACGGAACAGTAAAACAAGCGAGATTATGCAGACGCATTTACAATACGGCAACCCGGAAGCAACAGGCGTTGAAGAGATCCTGATGGGTATCCGCAAGACGATAAAGAACGATAGTGACGCCCTGGAGCGGGGCATGGCCGTCTTCGAGATGCTGTATCAGGCAAAAACATAACGACGAACAAGTAAAGGAGATTCGTAATTACTCAACTTGGCCGCAATAGAACGCAAAGAACTCAAAGAAAAAACCCCTGAAAGCATGTGTTTCAGTTTTAATTCTCTCTGCGATCCCTGCGTTCTTTCGCGGCTTACAGCTTTTTATATGATTTGACCTGAGTAGATACGGAGAATCAACAATGGCCCAGGGCAATTTGTCTTTGAGTGAGACGTCGCGCTATTGGCTGAAGCTGGGGTTCATCAGTTTCGGAGGCCCCACCGGCCAGATCGCGATGATGCACAAGGACCTGGTCGAAAATAAGAAGTGGATCGCCGAGGACCATTTCCTCCAGGCATTGAACTTCTGCATGCTCCTGCCGGGCCCGGAGGCACAGCAGCTCGCCACCTACATCGGCTGGCTCCTGAACGGGACGTGGGGCGGGATCATTGCCGGCGGGTTGTTCGTCCTCCCCTCGATCTTTATCCTGTGGCTTCTCGCGTGGATGTATGCGTCTCTCGGAACTATTCCGGCGATAGCGGCCTTGTTCTACGGGTTGAAACCCGCAGTCGTGGCTATTGTTCTTGAGGCTGTGCTGCGCATCGGGAAAAAGTCTCTCAAGACGCGGTTCCTGTATTCTCTCGCGGCCGCAGCCTTCATCGGGATCTATTTCTTCAATGTGCCTTTCCCGATCATCGTGTTCTCAGCCGGGGCAATCGGCTACTTTGCCGGGACCGTGGTGCCTCGACTATTTACGTCAACATCGATAAATAATACAGCCCCCGCTGCAGTCACGATCATCGCGGATAAAGCCTCCGAGACTCGCAGCCTCGGATGGCGGCGTTTTGTCAAGGTGCTTCTCGTCTTCATCGGTCTCTGGTCTTTCCCCATCGTGCTTCTCGGCTTATGGCGAGGCTGGAACGACACTTTCATCGACATCGGCGTGCTGTTCAGCAAGGCGGCAGTCGTTACCTTCGGCGGCGCCTATGCCGTGCTCGGATACATCAGCCAGCAGGCCGTTGGCCATTATCACTGGATCATGCCCGAGCAGATGATGGACGGACTGGGTCTGGCAGAGACCACACCGGGTCCGCTCATCATGGTGAACCAGTTCGTAGGATACCTTGCGGGATATTACCATGCTCAAGGGCTTCCCCCGGCCCTCGGCGGCGCTATCGGAGGACTGCTTACTACCTGGGTGACCTTCGTACCGTCATTCATGATGATCTTTCTCCTGGCGCCCTATATAGAAACACTCAGAAGGAACAAGAAGCTCGGGACAGCGCTCTCGGCCATTACGGCGTCAGTTGTCGGTGTCGTGCTTAACCTCGCGGTGTTTTTTACCTATCACACGCTGGTCCTGGATACCGGCGGATTTGACTGGTACGCGCTTGCAGCTGCTGTCATCGCGTTCACGGGAATGATGAGGTATAAATGGGGCATGATACCGGTGATCACAGGCTCTGCACTGGCTGGATACGGATGGAAAATGATGGTAAGCTAAAAAGGCGAACCTTGATCTGTGAATACTACGCGGGTCGGGAAGGGTCATGAAAAATCCTTTTGGTGTTTTTTTAAAAAACAAGGTATGCAGACCTCTTATCAACGTCCAGGGGAGACATGCTGCACAATACCGTCGGTTCAAGGCATTTCTCGGCCATAATCACGCTGCTTTGGACTCTATGGCGTTACTGGAACAGGTATATCACGGCCGCGAGCCGTTCACTCAATCAGCGGTACAATGCCGATACGAAGAATTGATCGAGGCCGCTTTCGGCGTAGTGTATTCCCTGGAGCAACTTGCGGGCAGGGACTATCCGGTACTTGAGTCAGTGCTTCGCGATATCGACACGGCGATCTCCCGCGATGCTGAGCCGGAAAACGTGAATGTTACCGGGGATATTGTACTTCCCCTGGAACGCATTACTGCCGCTCTGACAAGCATGGTGGGATCGAAAGCCGCCAGACTCGCATTGATAAGCAATCAGCTTCGGCTGCCTGTACCGCATGGGTTTGTGGCCACCTCATATGCCTTTAAACGGTTCATGGAGGAAAACAGTCTTTCAAAGCCCGTTGCAAGGCAGCTTTCCACACTATCGCCGTTTTCTTCGAATGAGATGCAGAAGACCTGCGGAAACATAAGGGATCTTATCACCACGGCATCTGTGCCCGGGGACATTGCGGAGGCGCTTATGAACGCCTACGATGATATCGTGCAACGCGTCGGGCATGACGTCCCTCTTGCCATGAGAAGCAGTGCGATCGGGGAGGACACGGAGGCCACGTTCGCAGGTCAGTACTCGACGGTCCTGAATGTCGGCAGGGAACACGTTCTCGATGCGTACAAAACCGTGATCGCAAGCAAATATTCCCCCAAAGCCGTTTCCTACAGGATCCAATACGGACTCGACGATCGCGAAACACCCATGTGTGTCGCAGGCATCGTCATGGTCAAGGCCAGATCGAGCGGGGTCATGTATACAAGCGATATAACCTCCTCGAACGTTCGTGTGCTCAGAATCAACGCTCTCTGGGGACTCGGTGAACAGCTCGTCGACGGCAGTGCATCTCCCGATACGTTCCTCGTGGACCGGCTTCAAAGAACAATTACCGCAAGAGAGATAAGCAGGAAAGAGCAGCGGCTCACCAATAGCGACCGCGGCGGAACGCAACTCGAGAATGTTCCGGACCAGGAAAAAAGCACTGCATCCCTCAGCGATGATATCATCTCGACACTCACAGACTACGGGCTCAGGATCGAGGAGTATTTCGGCGGACCCCAGGACATTGAATGGGCCTCCGATAATTCGGGCAAGCTTTTCATTCTCCAGGCCAGACCCCTTCGCGTTCAGGATCTTACGGATGACCAGAGGACACCACAAGCGGTTACGAGCGGTTATCCTGTTTTGCTTTCAGGAGGAAAAACCGCCTCGCCGGGGACTGCGTCGGGGAAAGTATGTATCATCCGGGAGGGTGAGGAAACAGGGGAAGTGCCCGATGACTGCATTCTGGTAACCAGAACGGCCTCCTCAAATTTTGCGAGATTCGCCGGAAGGATCCGGGGGATAATTACCGACATTGGCAGCACCGCGAGCCATCTCGGTTCCGTTATGCGTGAATTCGGCATCCCCGCTCTCTTCGATGCAAAGAATGCCACGGCCAGACTGAGCCATGGCTCGACGATCACCCTGGATGCTTCCCGATCCGTCATCTATCAGGGCACGGTCGAAGCACTCACGATTGATTTCAAACCCCATAAAAACCTTATCGTTGAAAGCCCCCTTCACCAAAGGACAAGACGCATGCTTGACCGTATTTCCCCGCTCAATTTAACTGACCCGTCACATTCGTCATTTTCTCCCGAGGGATGCAGAACGATCCACGATGTCATACGTTACACCCATGAACAGGCGATGAAGGAAATGTTCGATATCACTGAAGAAGCTGATGAAGAGCGCTCTGTTCACCTGACGGCGAAGATCCCATTTATTCTTCGCCTCATCGACCTGGGCGGCGGGATCAGGCAGGGTCTTACCACGTGCGACATGGTCACGCCGGACGATATAGAATCATCGCCGATGAAGGCCCTCTGGAAAGGCTTCACGCACCCCGGAATCACCTGGGAAGGAAGGGTCAATTTCGATGCAAAAAACATTATGACCCTCCTTGCAATAAGCGCGACATCGGAATTCGGCCAACAGCCCGGCGGGACGAGCTATGCAATACTTACTGCGGACTATATGAATCTCAGTGTAAAGTTCGGCTACCACTTTGCCATAGTCGACACCCTTTGCGGTGAAAACAGCAGCCAGAACTACATCTCGCTCCAGTTCTCCGGCGGTGCAGGCTCTTATTTTGGGAAATCCCTGAGAATAACACTGCTGGGGAACATCCTGAAGCGGCTGGGATTTGATGTCGCGTTGAAAGGCGATTTGATCGAGGCATTTGTCACCGGATACGATCGGCAATCAACGGAAGACAAGCTCGACCATATGGGCAGGCTGCTTGCATCATCACGACTCCTGGACATGACGCTCTCGAACCAACAGGACATTGAAGCATACACCGATGCCTTTTTTCAGGAAGACTACGACTTCCTCTCGGTGAGGAAAGGCGATAAACTCGAACAGTTCTACACGCACGGAGGCTGGTGGAAACGGTCCGTCGAAGGCGGTCGGGTATTCTTACTCCAGGATGGGGCTCGATCAGGGCTCCGCATTTCCTCGGGAATTGCGGGAATCATGGGAAAGCTCGTAGGACAGGCTCTCCAGGACTTCCTGGACAATATCGAAGCGTACTACTCCTTTCCTCTCGCGATCGCCAAGAACAGCGAAATGTCAGAGGGAACCGTCAGCGTGCTGATCAAGTCTGCGGGCGGTAATATCGACCGCGCTGGCGGCATCGCGTTCGGGATCCGGAATGTAAGCAACTATTTTGTTTTACGCATAAATGCCCTTGAGGATAATATAATCCTCTTTGAATATGTTGATTCTAAAAGAATCCAGCGTTCGGCCGCGCGAATTAAAATAAAATCAAATATATGGTATGGGCTCAGAGTTGAGATCAGCGGCAGGAGCATAAAAGGCTTCCTTGATGAAGCTAGCCTTATTGAATACACTGCGGTTAAACCTGTTCAAGGCTTTATCGGGTTATGGACCAAGGCGGATTCGGTCACCTATTTTGATGAAATGACGGTACTGACGGCAGGTCATAAACGTGTCCTTGCGTTTTGACCATTTGTCGAAGTTTTTTACCGAACGAATGAGTACTAAATGAAAGTTGCCCATAGTACCGACAGAGGCAAAGTACACCTCGAAAACGACGACTCGATACAGGTTGACCAGGAGCGGGGCATCTTTCTGCTTGCCGACGGCATGACCGGGTTCCAGGGCAAAGCCGCGAGTCAGCTGGCCGTCCAGACAGCCTATGAATTTATTCAGAACCGGATTGCCAAGGCACAGGGAGAAAAAGCGCTCAAGGATCTGTTTGCGGATGCATTTGCTCACACGCATGCTGCTGTTCAAGAGGCATCCCGACGGGACCGCACGTTGAGGGGGATGGGAACTACCCTGCTGATGCTGGTCATTCAGGGCAATACAGCATCTCTTGGCCACGTCGGAGACAGCAGGGCATACATCGTGCGGGAAGCAATCACCCAGCTCACTACTGACCATGCGCAGGACCACTGTTTCGCCGACGAGGTGATGCTCCGCGGTCTGTTCTTTCCGTCTCAACATCGCATTTTGGCCCAGGCGATCGGCGCATCAAAAAAAATTGATCCTCAGACGATACACACGAAACTTCATACGAGAGATCTCCTTTTGCTTTGTTCCGACGGGCTCACCGACATGCTGTCTGACGAAACGATCAGGGAAATTATCAAGATCTATTGCGACGATCTGAAGGGTGCGGCAGATAGTCTGGTTGAGGCGGCGAACAGAATGGGTGGAAAGGATAATATATCAGTGATATTGATCAGGCCATGAGTGCGGAGGTTTGCCTATGAAATGGATCACCCGTGAAAAAGCAAAGGTCGACCGCGTCGCCTGTCCCTGGCTCATCAGGAAGTTCGTGGACAAGGACGCCGAATTCATCTTCGTGCCTGCAGAGAAGGTCCAGTCCGAGGCGGCACGCTTAGGAGCAATCCCTTTCGACGTTCCGAACGCAGAGCTGGGGCATCACGGAAAGGAGTGCTCCTTTGATGCGATCGTGAAGAAATACGATCTCGCAAAGGACCCGGCCCTCGTCCTTCTCTCCAGGATCGTGAACGGCGCGGACACGGACAACAGCCTTCATCACCAGCCTGAGGGACCGGGCCTGAACGCGATCGCCGAGGGGTTCCGGCACCTGGGACTCAAGGACGACCACGCGATCAATGCGGCGGAATGGATCATATACGACGCGCTCTATGCCTATTGCAAGGAGATGATCGCGAAGGGAAGGCCCCATGGCGCATACGCGGCCTGACGTCGCGCTGCTGTTCAGCGCCAGAAGTGTGCGACTCTTTGCTTACGGCGCGCTCTCGGTGGTGCTTGCCCTTTACCTTCATGAGGCCGGCCTGACCGGGGCGCAGATCGGCCTGCTCTTCACGCTTACTCTCTTTGGCGACGCGGGCATATCGCTCTGGATCACGACAACCGCCGACCGGATCGGCAGGAAAAAGATGCTGCTTCTTGGCGCCGGGCTCATGATCCTTGCCGGAGTGGTCTTCAGTGTGACAGGAAATCCTGTCCTGCTCATGATCGCGGCCATCATCGGGGTCATAAGCCCGAGCGGGAATGAGATCGGGCCCTTCCTCTCATTGGAGCAGGCGGCGCTGTCGCAGCTTCTTCCCTCCGGAGAACGCACAAAGGCCTTTGCCTGGTACAACCTCGCGGGTTCCCTTGCAGCGGCAACAGGCGCGCTTGCAGGCGGGTTCCTTTCCCGGGGCTTGATGCACGCGGGGCTCTCGGAGCTTGCGTCTTATAAGGCGGTGATCCTTGGTTATGCAGCATGCGGCCTGGTACTCTTTGTTTTCTTCATGTTCCTCTCCCCGGCTGTTGAAATAGCAGGACCGGCCCCGGTTGCGGGGCGCGTGCTCGGTCTTCATAAGTCCAAGGGAGTCGTGCTAAAGCTCTCCGCCCTTTTTGCCCTTGATGCCTTTGCAGGCGGGTTCGTGATCCAGAGCATGGTGGCCTACTGGTTCCATATCAAGTTCGGCATTGACGCGGGGGTCCTCGGGAGCATCTTCTTCGGCGCGAATATTCTGGCAGGCGTTTCTGCGCTGCTCGCTGTCCGGATAGCGTCCCGCATCGGATTGATCAACACCATGGTCTTTACCCACATCCCGTCTAACGTGTTGTTGTGCCTCGTGCCGCTCATGCCGAGTCTCGGCCTGGCTATTGCCGTACTCCTTCTCCGTTTCAGCATATCCCAGATGGATGTGCCCACGCGCCAGTCCTACACCATGGCGGTGGTTGATCCCGATGAGCGCTCCGCTGCCTCGGGGGTTACCGGCATTGCACGCTCTGTTGGCGCGGCGATCTCTCCAGTCCTTGCCGGTATCTTTCTCGCATATCCGGCCCTTCTGAGCGCGCCGTTCTTTGTGGCCGGCGGGCTCAAGATCGTCTATGATCTGCTGTTGTACCGGAGTTTCAAAAAAGCGGAGGTGAAGTGAGGATGGGGGCGGCATTCACCGCTGTATAGAGGCGCTATTTTGATCGTCAATGACAATGACTCAAAAAATTGAGCCTATCGAAAAAGTCGCAGATCATGCGGTATATTCACGGCTGACTGAATAGCAGATGCGAAAAACAAGAAGCAGGGGGTAAAATCATACAGGATTGAATTGTTTGAAAAAATATATTTTATAACAGTTTTATCTTGCCAAAACATATAATTTACGGTATACTTTTAGCCGTATCTGTTGTTTGGTCTGCGCCCGGTGTTGCATTGATAGTCGTTCACGTTAATGAGAATATCGCGTATCGCTATGCTCACCAAATTTAACAACATCAGAGTCAAAATTACCGGCATGGTGCTCTTCCTGCTCATTATCTCCGCTGTTGCATTCTACACGACCACCCTCACGATCATGAATCATCATCTCCTCAATGAGGTACTCAAAAAATCCGAAGCGCTTTCGAAAAGTGCCGCGGCATCTGCGGGTTACAGTCTGCTCTCGAAGGACTTCCTCGGTCTTGACAATATGGTTTTCAAGATGCGCGAGTCAAATCGTGATATAGAGTCGGTAGCGATCGTGGGTCCCAATATGAAAATCATAGCGCACAGCGATGTAGCCAGGGCCGGAAAGATATTGTCGTCCTCTCAGGGGCAATTACTCCTGCAAGACGATGACGGAACCACGGTAAAGGAATCAATGAGTTCGTCTGATGCCGGTTTTGAAATCGTAAGCCCTATTGTCGTTTTCAATAAGCGGAAGGGTTCGGTCATCCTCAGCATGAACAAATCGGCGCTGCGGGATGCCCAGCATGCGGCGCGAAAAAAGATCATGGTAATCTTTACGGGAATTCTCCTGTTGGGCATTGCCGGCAGCGTGTTCCTTTCCTCGTTTTTGACTAAGCCGATTCAAGAGCTTTCCGATGGCATGGATGACCTCAAGGAGGGGAAAAAAAATCGGCGGCTCAAAATCTACTCGCAGGACGAGTTCGGGAGATTGACTGCAAGCTTCAATGAAATGATGGTAGTCATAGACGAACAGAGCGGCAGGCTTCACAAATACGCCAAAGATCTGGAGGACTCTTATGTCTCCACGGTGAGAGTGCTCGCCGCAGCGATCGATGCAAGAGACCCCTATACCCACGGGCACTCAATGAGGGTTTCGAAGCTTTCCCTTCAACTCGGGAGGGAAACCGGCCTGAACAACGTTTCGCTGGAGGAACTCGAGGTCTCGTGCCTGTTCCATGATATTGGAAAGATCAAAACGCCGGACTCGATCCTCCGGAAAAGAGACAAACTGAATGTCTTGGAGTACAAGGAAATGATGCGCCATACCGAATACGGGGCTGCTATTCTCAGTAAAGCACCGTCGCTGCAAAAATACATACCACCGGTCAGGCATCACCACGAGTGGTTTAACGGCAAAGGATATCCCGATGGACTGAAGGGAGATGAGATTCCCCTGTTTGCCGCCATCATCGCCATAACTGACACCTACGACGCGATGACGTCGAACAGACCCTATCGCGACGCCATCTCTGAAATGGGGACCCTGGAGGAGCTCATGAAGTGCGCTGGCAAGCAATTTAATCCCGACCTCGTGAAGGTCTTCACGAGGATCATGGATAAGCGGATTGTCGAGGAATTGCAAGAGGTGCGGGGGTAGAGCATGCAGCTTCTTTGCTGGAAAAGAATAACGGTCCTCGCGGTTCTGATATTTCTGGTATTCCCCTCCTGCATGCCGCAGAAAAAAGCAGCGATCGACAATGCGATGGCCCATCGAGCACGCCTGGAAATCGACCGAACACGCATGGAATCCGAACAGGATATCGTCCAGGGTGATTATAATAGCGCGTTGGATGTCTATGCCGATGCCTGCCGTAAATATCCCGCCGACCAGACGCTCTTCACGAACTATGACAAAACCATAAAGGATCTTCAGCATGCAGCCGACGATCTTTTCAGCAGAGAGGATTTCGCCTCATCAGGACGGGCATATCATGTCTTACTGAAAAACAAATCCTCCTGCCGGGAACTCTTCCGGGAACTGTCGCTTGACAAGGGATTTCTCCAAGCACGATTGAGGGATTGCCGTTCTCATCTTTCACAACGCGCGCTTGCCGAATACAGAAAGGGTAATCTTACCGAGGCGATTTCCATCTGGAAAAGCATCCTCGTATTTGATCCGAACAATGCACGCATTATGAAAGCCATCAATACGACCGCTGCCCAGATGAAAAACCTTTAACTCAAGGAGAAAGATACTGTCCCTTGTTTTTCTGAAGCTTAACGTCTTCTTCTGTATTGCCGCCCGCATCGCCCTTGTTGCAAAGCCCTGCAGTTTTTTTCATAACCGTGCTCCTTCTCCGTTTCAGCATATCCCAGATGGACGTGCCGCCCGCCAATCCTCCACCATGGCGGTGGTTGATCATGATGAGCGCACCCTGCCTCGGGGGTGACTGGTATTGCACGCTCTAATGGCGCAGCGAACTCGCCTGCCTTGAGCGGGGCATTTCTCGCGTATCCCGCACTCCTGGCCGCTCCTTTTCTTGTTGCGGGAGGCCTCAAAATCGTCTATGATCTTCTCTGTACAGAAGCTTCAGAAAAGCCGATGTGAAGTGATCATCTCGGTTGAAAGAGGGAGCAATGACCGTATCGTGCAATGGCATCGTCATCCGGCCAAAAAGACCTCATTGCTTCTCAACCAGGAGCACACTCAAAAAAATGGTGCTCCTCGGGGTGCTCCTTTTCCCGCTCGTATCATGCAGCCTGCATGCGTCGCCGCAAGCGGGGGATCTTAGGGATAAAATCTTCGACGCCTACGGCGGGAGAGAGCGCCTCTCGCAGATCAGTTCGATAGCGGCAGAGGGCAGCATAACCGCGCTGGTCAGGGGAGATCATGGCGTGTACCGGCGCGCTCTGCGCAGGGACGGCAAACTGTTCGTGGACATCCTATACGCTCGGTCCCGGGAAACGCGCATCCTGAACGGGGGCAGGGTTTTCCGCGGCGTCGACGGAAAGATGGAGGAAGTGAGCGGGCCCGGCTATCTCGCCATGGTATACCAGTACAATGAGTTGAGCATGCCCTTTGCGCTGCTCGACGATTCCTTTGCCGTGAGGGAGCTGGGACGCGAATCCCCGGCTCATGCCACGGTTCGCGTTCTTCGATGCACGGACCGCGCGGGAAACAGTATGGACGTTTTCGTGAACGAAGCGACTTACCGGATCGTGAAAACACTCGGCAGTTTTTCAATGGGAGAAGGGTCGACGAACCTGAGCGCCGAGTTCAGCGATTTCAGATTTTTCGAAGGGGTGCTCGTTCCCTTCAGGATCGTCAATTATGCCGGAGGGACCAGGATCAGCGAAACGATCATCGATGGTTACCTTTTTAATGCACTCATCAGTGATGAGATGTTCGATCCTCACATCCCGACTCAGAATCATTCACGGGACTGAGACCCGGAACGCTCACGAAAAAATGATCCGGCCTTCCGCGAGGAGAGGATGAAAAAAATGGAAATCGTTCTCGCCACTCGGAATAAAAAGAAGATCGAAGAGATCAAAAGGATCACCACTGATCTGCCGATAACTATTCTTTCTCTCGACAATTTCCCGGACTGCCCCGAAACAGTCGAGGACAAGGATACCTTTGAAGGGAACGCGATTAAGAAAGCGGTCGAGGTCTGCAAATGCACCGGCAAGCCCGCACTTGCCGATGATTCAGGGCTCGAGGTAGATGCCCTTGGCGGTGCGCCTGGAGTGTACTCGGCCCGGTATGCCGGCAATGCCGGCGGCAATGATGTCAGGAATTACGAAAAGCTCCTCTTCGAACTCAAGAATATCCCGGACGAGAAGCGGGGCGCCCGCTTCGTCTGCTGCGTGGCCCTCGTTTTCCCCGACGGATCGATCAAGACTTTTTTCGGATATGCCGAAGGTCGCATAGGACACGAGCCGAAGGGTAAAACAGGATTCGGTTACGACCCGGTATTCATTCCAAAGGGTTACAAAACCACTTTTGCCGAGATGTCCGGTATCGAGAAGGACCGGCTCAGTCACAGGGGCAAAGCACTTGAAAAACTTGCCACTTCCCTTCATTCCCTTCGCCTTTTATAAACAAAACTAATATTGAAATTATTATTATTAACTTGAAAAACAAATCGATTTCAACGATTATATGCTCCTGTTTAAATCCTCTGAAGGGCTTATTGCGCCTTCTATCTTTATTTTGACTAACACGAATCTTTAATCACGGAGGTTCCATTCACCATGGCCAAGAGAGTTGTGCTGCTCGGTGCTCCCGGCGCCGGTAAAGGTACACAGGCGAAGATGCTGATCGAAAAATATAAGATCCCGCAGATCTCCACGGGTGACATCCTTCGCAAGGCTGTTGCGGATGGCACGGCGCTCGGCAAGGAAGCCAAGGTGATCATGGATTCGGGAGGGCTCGTGTCGGACAAGATCGTGCTCGGTCTCGTCGAGGAGCGCATCAAACAGCCCGACTGCAAGGCCGGTTTTATCCTCGACGGGTTCCCGCGCAATACAGCCCAGGCCGAGGCCCTCGACAAGATCCTCACCGGCATGGGCATGCCGCTCACCGCTGCCCTCAACATCGACGTGGACATGAACGACCTCCTCAAGCGCCTCACCGGCCGGCGGACCTGCAAATCCTGCCAGCAGATGTACAATATCTATTTCTCCCCCCCGAAAAAAGAAGGAGTCTGCGACAAGTGCGGCGGCGCTTTGTTTCAGCGCGACGACGACAAGGAAGAGACCATCAAGAAGCGGCTTGAGGTGTATACGAAGCAGACCGCGCCGCTCATCGATTACTACTCAAAGAAAAATATCATGAAGACCATCATGGGCACGGGCAGCATTAGCGATATTTTCAACAAGGTGGTGGCAGTCCTCGGATAAAGGATCATCATCGGTCCGATACGACTGATCGGACCGATCAGACCTATTTAAAATCTAACAAGGAGGAAACAACTATGGCACTGGTAAAGCCTCACGGAAAAAAGAAGAAGCTCATGCCGCTTCTTCTGGAAGGGGCGGCCCTTCAGAAAGAACTGAAGAAGGCCAAGGCCCTGAAGCAGCTCAAGATCTCATCCCGCGAGACCGCAGACCTCGTGATGATGGGCATCGGCGCATTCACCCCGCTCACGGGTTTCATGACCAGGAAAGACTGGAAGGGTGTCTGCGACAAGTTCAAAATGGCGGACGGCACGTTCTGGCCGGTCCCGGTGACGCTCTCGGCTTCCACGGAGTTCTCCGATTCGCTCAAGAAGAACGAAGAGATCACCCTTGTGGACGAGGAGTCGGGCACGATCATGGCCACCATGAAGGTGGCCGAGAAGTACGCCATGTCCAAGTCCGACAAGGAACATGAGTGCAAACAGATCTTCCGCACCAACGATGTTGCCGGTCACCCGGGCGTGCAGAAGGTCATGGGACAGCCTGATGTCAACTTGGCCGGTCCCGTGAAGGTCCTTTCCGAGGCCCATTTCCCCGAGACGTTCAAGGGCATTTACATGACGCCGAAGCAGACGCGCAAGATGTTCGAGGACAAGGGCTGGAGCACGATCGCTGCGTTCCAGACCCGGAACCCCATGCACCGCTCGCACGAATACCTCGCCAAGATTGCCATCGAGACCATGGACGGCGTTCTGATCCACCAGATCCTGGGCAAGCTCAAAGAAGGCGATATCCCGGCCGATGTCCGCGCCGACGCCATCAACACCCTCATGGACAAGTACTTCGTGAAGGATTCTTCCATACAGTGCGGCTATCCCATGGAGATGCGCTATGCGGGTCCTCGCGAGGCGCTGCTCCACGCCCTGTTCCGCCAGAACTTCGGCTGCAGCCACCTGATCGTGGGCCGCGACCATGCCGGCGTGGGCGACTACTACGGCCCCTTTGACGCGCAGAAGATCTTCGACGATATCCCGAAGGGCGCGCTCGAGACCCAGCCCCTCAAGATCGACCATACGTTCTACTGCTTCAAGTGCGACGGCATGGCCTCCATGAGGACCTGCCCCCACGGCAAGGATGACCGGCTCATGCTGTCCGGCACCAAGCTCCGCAAGATGCTCTCCGAAGGAGAGAACGTTCCCGATCATTTCAGCCGCCCCGAAGTGCTCGAGATCCTCAAGAAGTACTACGCGGGCCTGACCACGAAGGTTGAGATCAAGCTTCACAGCCACGCCGAGGGAACCCATACGCTTAAGTAATCAAGGAACAACAACTGCAGCAGCAGTTTAACTACATTCCATAGATAGGAGGTTCAGAAACATGCCAAGTTATGTAATAACAGAGAAGTGTGACGGCTGCAAGGCGCAGGATAAGACTGCTTGCCAGTATATCTGCCCGAACGACCTCATGGCCCTGAACAGGGATATCATGAAGGCGTTCAACCAGGAACCAGAACAGTGCTGGGAGTGCTACAATTGCGTCAAGATCTGCCCGCAGCAGGCGATCGAGATCAGGGCCTACCAGGATTTCGCTCCCCTGGGCGCGAACGTCATCCCCATGCGGGGAACAGACTCCATCATGTGGACCATCAAGTTCCGGAGCGGGCTCCTGAAGCGCTTCAAGTTCCCGATCAGGACCACGGTCGAAGGTTCGGTCGATCCCTTCAAGGGCAAACCCGAGGTCGATTACGCAAAACTCAAACAACCGGGCCTCTTCACCAGCACGAAGGCCATGCCGGTAATCAAGAAATAAGGAGGATATGACAAATGGAAAAAGAAACCTGTAATTTTTCGTTCTGCGCGAAGCCTGCGATCGAAGAGATTGAGACCGATCTCCTCCTCATCGGCGGCGGTATGGCGTGCTGCGGTGCGGCGTTCGAAGGCGCCCGCTGGGCAAACCCGAAAAAGATCAAAATGATCATGGTAGACAAGGCCGCGACCGATCGGTCCGGCGCAGTTGCCATGGGTCTGTCGGCGATCAACACCTACATGGGTGACAACGATCCGGTGGACTATGTCAAAATGGTAAGAAACGACCTCATGGGCATCATCCGCGAGGACCTGGTCTATGACCTCGGCCGCGTTGTTGATGATTCCGTGCAGCTGTTCGAGGAGTGGGGCCTCCCGATCTGGAAGATGGGCGACGACGGGTTCTCCCTCGACGGCTTCCAGGCAAAGGAAGCAGGAAAGACCATGCTGAAGGACGGCGGCAAGCCGGTCCGCTCAGGCAAGTGGCAGATCATGATAAACGGCGAGTCCTACAAGGTCATCGTCGCGGAAGCCGCGAAGAAGGCCCTTGAGACCAACCGCGCAGCCACCGGTGAGAAGACGAACCACTATGAGCGCGTGTTCATTGTGAAGCTGTACGATGATGCGAAAGAGCCGAACCGGGTTGCCGCGGCAGCCGGTTTCAGCGTTCGTGAGAACAAGATCTACATCTTCAAGGCAAAGGCAATGGTACTGGCGGCCGGCGGCGCGGTGAACGTTTTCCGTCCGCGGTCGACCCAGGAAGGTCAGGGTCGCGCCTGGTATCCGGTATGGAACTCCGGCTCCGGTTATGCCCTCGGTCTGCAGGCCGGCGCAGAGCTCACCATGATGGAAAACCGCTTCGTGCCCGCCCGCTTCAAGGACGGCTACGGCCCGGTGGGCGCATGGTTCCTGTTCTTCAAAGCCAAGGCGACCAACAGCCTGGGCGAGGACTATTGTCTCAACCCCGAAGCCCTGGCAGAGGCCAAGGCAAAATACGGCAAGTATGTCGATAACCTCGGCACGGCAATCCGCAACCACCTGATGATGCGTGACATGAAGCTGGGCAAAGGCCCGATCCTCATGAGGACGGACGAGGCAATGGCCGTGATCAGCAAGACCTTCAAGGAAAAGCTGGGCGATAAAGAGGGCGCAAAGAAGGTGAAGCACCTCGAGGCCGAGGCATGGGAAGACTTCCTCGACATGGCCATCGGCCAGGCCGGCCTTTGGGCTGCGCAGAACGTTGAGCCGGACAAGGTCCCATCCGAGATCATGCCGACCGAGCCCTATCTCCTCGGTTCGCATGCCGGTTGTGCGGGCTTCTGGTGCTGCGGTCCCGATGATCTCGGCGCGCCGGAAGAGTGGAACAAGAAGTGGCCTGCGGGCAACTACAACCGCATGTCCACGGTGAAGGGCCTCTTCATGTGCGGCGATATCTGCGGCGCATCCGGCCACAAGTTCTCCTCGGGTTCGCATGCCGAGGGCCGCATCGCGGCGAAGAGCGCAATCGCGTTCATCCTTGACAATCCGGGCTACAAGCCGACCATCAAAGAGACGGCCGATCACCTGGCGGCAGAGCTCTATCTGCCCTTCGAGGTCTACGAGAAGTACAAGACCCTGACCACGGACCCCTTCATCAACCCGAATTACATCAGGCCGAAGATGCTCCAGACCCGTCTGCAGAAGATCGCCGACGAGTACTTTGGCGGCATCTCGACCTGGTACATGACCTCCAAGACCATGCTCGATGCAGGCCTCAGTAAGCTCCAGGTGCTGAAGGAAGACACGTCCAAGATGGCCGCAAGCAACCTGCACGAACTGATGCGCTGCTGGGAAAACTATCACCGCATCCTCTCCGTGGAGGCGCATGCCCGTCACATCCTGTTCCGTGAAGAGTCCCGGTATCCCGGCTACTACTATCGCGGCGACTTCGACAAGATCGACGACACCAACTGGAAGTGCTTCGTGAACTCCAAGTATAATCTGGAGAAGGACTCCTGGGAAGTCAAGAAGGTCCCCTACGTACAGATCATTGAAGATGCAGCTCCTGTAAAACATTAAGAACTTGCATTACTCCGGGGAGGGTTTCCCTCCCCGGAGATTTTATTGGAAATTGAAGATTGTAAATTTTAAATTGTAAAATAAACGACCTGCCTGCATTATAATTTTAAATTTTAAATTTTAAATTTCCAATCTGCAATTTGCAATCATGTTGTGCGCACTGCCTTTAAGGAGGAATAAGATACCATGGCGGAAAACAGGTTATTGGTTGTCGGCGGGGGGTTCAGCGGCCTCACGGCAGCAGTAGAAGCCGCGGAAGCGGGTTCTGATGTCATCATCGTTGAAAAAAACCCCTATCTCGGCGGCCGGGTGACGCAGCTGAACAAATATTTCTGGAAGATGTGCCCGCCGAACTGCGGCCTCGAGATCCAGTACAAGCGCATCAAGAACAACGGCCATGTGAAGATCTATACCATGGCGGAGGTAGAAAAGATCTCCGGCAAGGAAGGCAACTTCGACGTTACCATCAAGGTGCAGCCCCGGTTCGTGAACGACAAGTGCACGGGCTGCAACAAGTGCGCAGAGGCCTGTGAGATCGAGCGGTCCAACGACTTCGATTTCGGCATGAGCAAGACCAAGGCGGCGTACCTCCCGCACAACCAGGCGTTCCCGCTCCAGTACGTTATCGACAGCAAGGTCTGTAAGGGTGCGGCCTGCGGAAAGTGCGCCGAGGCATGCAAGTACGACGCGATTCACCTCGACATGAAGCCCGAGACCGTGACCGTAAAGGTCGGCGCCGTGGTCATGGCAACGGGCTGGAATCCCTATGACGCCACGAAGATGGACAACCTCGGCTTCGGCACGGTGCAGAACGTCATCACCAACATGATGATGGAGCGCATCGCGGCCCCCAACGGGCCCACCGGTGGCAAGATCGTGCGGCCGTCCGACGGCAAAGAAGTAAAGAACATCGCCTTTGTGCAGTGTGCGGGGTCGCGTGACGAGAACCACCTTGCCCATTGTTCCTATATCTGCTGCCTGGCCTCGCTCAAGCAGGCAAGTTATGTGCGGGAGCTGTATCCCGATTCAAAGGTCAAAATATACTATATCGACATTCGCACTCCCGGCCTCTATGAGAACCGGTTCTACACCAAGATCAAGGAAGACCAGAATGTGTCCTTCCTCAAGGGTAAGGTCGCCAAGGTCGAGCAGGCACAGAACGGCGATGTAACCGTTACCGCCGAGGACATCATGGGCGGCAGCAAGGTCTCCGAGACCTTCGACATGGTTGTCCTGGCTACGGGCATGGAGGCCACGTCGAGATCACTTGCCGGCGCTGGTATCCCGGTGACCGACGACGGGTTTGTAGACCAGGCAACGCTGCCGAAGGGCATCTATGCGACCGGCACGCTCAAGACCCCCGTTGATGTGGCGCGGTCTGCGCAGGATGCAACGGGCGTGGTGATGAAGAGCATGCAGAGCTTGAGGAGGAAATAAGGATGGAAAAGAAATACGGCGTTTATATCTGCAAGGGATGCGGCATCAAGGAGGCGATGGACGTTGAGAAGGTTGCCGGTGCCGCCAAGAAGCTCCAGAATACCAAGTTCCACGATGTCCTGTGCAGCCCCGAAGGAGTTCAGCTGATAAAAGACGATATGACGAAGGAAGGCGTGAACACGATCATCATCGCTGCTTGTTCACCCCGCATAAAATATGAAGAGTTCGACCTTCCCGGCGCCCTGGTAGAGCGGGTCAACATCCGCGAGTTCGTTGCATGGACCATGGAGCCGAACACGGAAGGAACGAACGATGCCGCCTACGACTACATCAGCATGGGCATCGTGAAGGCGCAGAAGTCCGAACTGCCGGAGCCGAACATCCTTCCGGACCTGAATAATACGATTCTCGTGATCGGCGGCGGTATCGCCGGTATGACAGCGGCGCTTTCCGCCGCGGGTGCAGGCCAGAAGGTGGTCCTCGTTGAGAAGGCTGCCCAGCTCGGCGGTATGGTGAACAAACTTTACAAGAAGATCCCGACCGGCTCCTACATCAACAAGCCGCTCATCGTCGACACTGATATTGCCAAGACCATTGGCGAGGTTGAAAACAATCCGAACATCAAGGTCTACAAGTCAACGACGGTCGCCAAGACGGATGGACAGCCCGGCCTGTATGACGTGAAGCTCTCGAACGGCGAGACCATGAAGATCGGGGCCATTGTCATGGCCTCGGGCTGGACGCCGTATGATGCGAACAAGCTCGACTACCTCGGCTACGGCAAGATGAAGAACGTGGTCACGAACTTCGAGCTCGAAGAGATCGCGAAGAAGAACAATGGAAAGCTCCTCCGTCCCTCGGACGGAAAGCCCGCGTTGAAGGTGGCCTTTATCCAGTGCGCCGGACAGCGCGATCCGAACCATCTTCCCTATTGCTCGTCCATGTGCTGCGCTACATCGCTCAAGCAGGCACAGTATGTGCGCCAGAATGAAGATGCCCTTGCCATGATCTTCTACAAGGACATCCGGACGCCGGGCAGGACCGAACTCTACTATAAAGAAGCGCAGAACAATCCGGGCGTGATGCTCACGAAGGCAGATGTAACCGGCGTTTCCGAAGCGGTGAACGGCAATCTGTTCGTTGAGATGGAGAACACGCTCTTCGGGACCAAGACCGGCGAGAAGGTGAAGGTCGAGGCGGACCTCGTGGTCCTTGCCACAGGCCTGGTACCGACCTCGCGCGGTCCCCAGGAATATGCCGACGGCCTTACCGCCGCTGCGACAGGCGGCGATGCGTCAAAGGCGGCCTACCTTGAGCAGACCCCTAAGCCCGATTATATCCTGAACCTCGGATACCGCCAGGGACCGGAAATTCCGACCCTCGAAGGGGCCTCAGGTTTTGCGGATTCGAACTTCATCTGCTTTCAGTATGAGACCCGCCGGACCGGGATCTACGCAGCAGGCGGCGTTCATCAGCCGATGAACATGGCAGAGGCGCAGGAGGACGGGGCAGGCGCTGCGTTCAAGGCGATCCAGGCCATGGACCATGTAGCACGCGGTGTTGCCGTCCATCCCCGGGCCTGGGACGTCACGTTCCCCGATCCTATGCTCATCAAGTGCACGGCCTGCAAGCGGTGCACGGAAGAGTGCCCCTTCGGCGCGATCGATGAGGACGAGAAGGGCATTCCAAAATACAATCTCAACCGCTGCCGCAGATGCGGCACCTGCATGGGTGCCTGCCCCGAGCGCATCGTCTCCTTCAAGGATTACAGCGTTGATATCATCGGGTCCATGCTCAAGGCTGTGGAATACTCCGATGATGAGGACAAGCCGACGATCATCTGCCTGGTCTGCGAGAACGACTCCTACCCGGCGCTCGATACAGCCGCTATTGCCGGAAAGAAGATCGACCCGGCATTCCGGTTCATTTCCATGCGGTGCCTGGGCGGTATGAACCTGGTGTGGGTCGCCGACGCGCTGTCCAAGGGCGCCGACGGTATGCTGCTTCTCGGTTGCAAGTACGGCGAGAACTATCAGTGCCACTTCGTCAAGGGCAGCGAGCTCGCGAACACCCGATTCAGCAAGGTGAGTGAGACCCTGAACAGGCTCCAGCTTGAGTCCGAGCGCGTCCAGCTTATGCAGGTGGCCATCAACGAGTATGATAAACTGCCGGACCTGCTCAATGAGTTTGCTGCCAGGATCAGAGAGATCGGACCGAATCCGTTCAGGACCATGTAGGTTTTAGTTCGGAGTGTTGAGTTTGGAGTTCGGAGTCAAAAAATAAACAACCCTAACCAGAGTAACGGGAGGACATACATGTCAGAAGCAACGGTCATTAAACCGGACCTAGCGTTCGTGAACGAGATAATCAAAGGCGGCGGCGAGTCCCTGAAGAAGTGCTATCAGTGCGCAACCTGCTCGGTGGTCTGCAACGTCACGCCGGAGGGGAACCCGTTCCCGCGCAAGGAGATGGTCCTGGCCCAGTGGGGCCAGAAGGACAAGCTCATCACGAGCGCCGATGTGTGGCTTTGCCACCAGTGCAGCGACTGCACGGCCTACTGCCCGCGCGGCGCAAAGCCCGGCGAGGTCTTGAATGCGATACGCAAACAGAGCATCAAGCACGTATCGATGGTGCCCCTGTTCGCGAAGATCGCTACGGACCCCAAGCTGATCTGGCTCATGTTCGCCATCCCCATGGTGCTTTTCTATCTCATCATGCCGTATAAGAGTTTCAGCGGAGTACCGCGGAACGCCGAAGGGGCAATGGCATATCACTTATTTATGCCGGTATTCCCCCAAATTGACGTGACATTCACTCTCACGGCGATCTTTGCGGCGATATCGGCCTTTGTGGGCATCAAGCGGCTCTGGGCAGGGATGAAGGCGCAGGCAGGGGAGATGCAGTCCAGCGGCAGTCTCGTAGGAGACATCATCTCGTCCGTAACGACCATCCTAGCCCATTCGAAGTTTGCTGACTGTAATGTGAACCGCCTCCGGCAGTGGGGCCACCTGCTCCTGTTCTATTCATTCGCAGGGCTTACACTCGTCACGATGTGGGCTGTCGGCTATCTCTATGGAAATGAGTTGTTTGGTATCCAGCCGTTCGGTCCGTTTCACTTCGGCGAGTCACCCTATCCGATCAATGACCCCGTGAAGATCCTCGCTCTTGTCAGCTCGATCGCGTTCGCGGCGGGTTTCGTCATCATCCTGCTCAATCGATTTGCAAAGGCCGGCAAGGCGGGTCTCGGCTCCTATTTCGACTGGATCTTCCTGTTGATCGTGTTCGGTGTCGGCGCGACCGGGATGCTTTCCTGGGCGCTCAGACTGGCTGATATGAATGCCGGATATGTTGTATATTATTTTCACCTCGTGTTCATCTGGTCGTTGTTCGCCTATGCGCCATATTCGAAGTTCGCGCACCTTTTCTATCGCACGACCGCGATGGTCTTTGTGAAAAACAGCGGCCGCGATAAGAAATAGGTTGAAGCCATCAGACGGTCATCCCCGAGCGCTTCTATCGGGGATATGGTTTCAGATCATATTCCCGATTAAGGCTTTCGGGAATGACAAGAAATCGGAGAACCCATGAAAGTCAAAGAACTATTAAGCATCAAGGGACTGGAGTGCTTCAGCATCACGGGCGAAAAATCACTGCTCGATGCGGCAAAACAGATGGCGGAGTGCAACATCGGGGCGCTTCTGGTCATGGACCGGGGGGCGCTCGTCGGCATCGTAACGGAACGAGATATCGTCAAGAACGCCGCGGACGAGTCGCACCAGTGCAAGGACGTGACCATCAAGAACGTCATGAGCACGAACCTTCTCGTGGTCAAGCCGGGTGATGATCTGGACTACGTTATGGCCATCATGATCCAGAACAATATTCGCCATACCCCGGTCATTGAAGAGAGCGGTCTGGTGGGACTCCTGTCCATGCGGGACGTGGTCCGGGTGCTGGTGAAGAACTTAAAGGCTGAAAATATATATTTGAAAGACATGATCGGCGGTAAGTTCGAGGTCTAAGCCGGTCTTACAAACTCATGAGGGAGGGATGCGGAAGGAGTAAAACGATTCGATTCGGTACCACAAGGCTGATCGCGGATGCGGCGGCCCGCAATTATTCAGACTGATGTTATTGTAATATAAATCAACTTAAAAGGAGGAGATCTAATGAGCAACACGATTTTATTTGCCCTCGTATGCGGCGTCGCCGGCGTTATTTACGGCATCATAACCGCGATCTGGGTGAACAAACAGGATTCAGGCAATCAGAAAATGATCGACATTTCCAATGCAGTGAAGGAAGGCGCTAACGCGTTCATAGCGCGCGAGTACAGAACGGTTGCAATCGTCGCCGTGATCCTGGTGGGAATCCTGTTCTTCGTTCCCGCACTCGGGAAGTGGGCAGCCCTCGGATTTATCATCGGTACGGTGGGTTCCGCCCTTGCCGGTTACATCGGCATGTGGGTGTCGCTCCGCGCGAACGTTCGTACGGCAGCTGCAGCAAGCAAAGGCCTCCAGGCCGCGCTCAGCCTCGCTTTCAAGGGCGGCTCCGTGACCGGCATCATGGTCGTGGGCCTTGGCATCATCGGCCTTGCCGGTTTTTACCTCATCGCCAAGACCTATGCTCCGGCTGAGCAGGTCTCCACTGCTCTCATCGGGCTCGGCTTCGGCTGCTCCCTCATGAGCGTGTTCGCCCGTATCGCGGGCGGCATCTACACCAAGGCCGCTGACGTGGGCGCCGACCTCGTGGGTAAGGTTGAGAAGAACATCCCCGAAGACGATCCCCGCAACCCGGCTGTGATCGCCGACAATGTGGGCGACAACGTGGGCGACTGCGCTGGTATGGCAGCTGACCTCTATGAGACCTACACGGTAACGCTCGTGGCCGCCATGCTGCTGGCCAAGACCGTGTTCGGCGCGGACAGCCCCTGGATCGAGTTCCCCCTCATGCTCGGCGCTGTTTCGATCATTGCTTCCATCGTAGGCACTTACTTCGTGAGACTTGGCAAGAACAACTACATCATGGGCGCCCTGTATAAGGGATTGGCCGTTGCAGGCGTTATCGCGGCAATAGCGTTCTATTTTGTGGCCAAAAGCTTTATTTCCGACCTCGGCCCGAATGCCGGTGTCTTTACGGCGAACACCGTGTTCTTCATCTCCCTCATCGGCCTTGCCCTCACCGGCCTGATTGTGTGGATCACCGAGTATTTCACTGCTAAAGAATATCCCCCGGTGCAGCACATTGCACAGGCGAGCCTCACCGGCCACGGCACAAACGTGATCGCCGGACTCGCGGTCAGCATGAAGGCCACCTCAGCGCCGGTTCTCGTGATCGTTGCATCGATCCTCGGCGCATACTGGCTCGGCGGCGGATTCTCCGGTCAGGCGAACGCAGCATCCGGCGGCATCTTTGCCATCGCGCTGGCAGCGGTGTCCATGCTCTCCATGACCGGCATTGTTGTGGCCATCGACTCCTACGGCCCGATCACGGATAACGCCGGCGGTGTCGCAGAAATGGCCCACCTCCCGAAAGAGATCCGCGACATCACGGATCCCCTCGACGCGGTCGGCAACACCACCAAGGCAGTGACCAAGGGCTACGCTATCGGCTCCGCAGCGCTGGCCGCGTTGGTGCTGTTCTCGGAATATTCACGCTCCTTCGGCACCACGGTCCTGTTCGACCTTTCGAACCCCATGGTCCTTTGCGGCCTGTTCATCGGCGGCCTGCTCCCCTACTACTTCGGCGCGCTCCTGATGGAGTCCGTGGCTAAGGCTGCAGGCGGCGTGGTGGAGGAAGTTCGCAGACAGTTCCGCGAGATCAAAGGCATCATGGAAGGCACCGGCAAGCCGGAGTACGGCAAGTGCGTTGACATCGTGACCAAGAGCGCCATCCATGAGATGATGCTCCCGGCGCTCCTTCCGGTGGTCGTACCGGTGCTGGTTGGTCTCTTCCTGGGCAAAGAAGCCCTTGGCGGCGTACTTATCGGCGCCATTGTGACCGGTTTGTTCCAGGCCATTGCCATGACCTCCGGCGGCGGCGCATGGGACAATGCCAAGAAGTCCTTTGAGGACGGCGTCACGGACAGCAAGGGCGTCGTGCACAAGAAGGGCAGCGAAGGACACAAGGCCTCGGTAACCGGCGATACGGTCGGCGATCCTTACAAGGACACCGCAGGACCGGCCATCAACCCGATGATCAAGGTCATCAACATCGTTGCACTGCTCATTGTTCCGTTGATCAAGTAAGCGGCATTCATTTTCACCAGGCTGCCCCATTCGATGGGGCAGCCTTTTTTTATCACATCGGGCGCTGGTTTCTCCATTTGAAATTTTTTTATAAAGTGGTATTATTCCCGGGCTATGCGGGATGTCGAGGTCTTAATCGCTGCCGGTTGCTCCAGAGATGTGGTCGCTCATTGCATTGCTGTTTCCAAGAGTGCGGTTTCCCTTGCCGGGCGTGTCAAGGCTTCTCTTGACCGGGAACTGGTCAGACAGGGCGGTCTCTTTCATGACATCGGCAGGGCCAGGACCCACGGTATCGATCATGCTGTCGTCGGTGTTGAAATTGCGCGCGAGCTCGGTTTTCCGGATCAGCTGGTGCTGATCATTGAGAGACACATCGGCGCAGGCATTACTGCAGCTGAAGCGGCTCGGCTCGGACTTCCTCAAAAAGATTATCTGCCGTTGACAGCCGAAGAGAAGATCGTCTCCTATGCTGACAATCTGACCAGCGGTGCACGCGAGATGCCGTTTTACGAAGCGCTCGACAGGTTCAAGAATATTCTGGGCCCCGACCACGAAGGTGTTGAGCTTTTTATAAAGCAGCATAACGAGATACAGGGATGGATGGGGTAGTGCCAGGAGTCAAGAGTCAGGACAAAGAGCACGTTGGTAGTCGCAGGCTTCAGCCTGCGTGGAGAGGATAGAGGGCGATGAAGGATAAGAAAAAGGAAATGCAGCCGGAAGATTTCGATATCGAACCGTTAAAAAAGAGCAAGACCGACAAGGTCGTGCCGGTCAAATTGACGGAGAACAGCAGGTTCAAGTTTCGCTGTCACAAGGGTGTTTCATGCTTTACCGCCTGCTGCAGCGATATCAACATCGTACTGCCGCCCTACGACCTGCTTCGTCTCAGGAAGCGGCTCGGCATGACGACCGAGGATTTTATCAATCAATATTGTACCATCGAGATCCTGGCGAAGACGCTGCTTCCGGTGATAATCCTCAAGATGGGCACTGATGAAAAGAAGAGTTGTCCCTTTGTAACGCCCGGCGGCTGCACCGTGTACGAGGACCGGCCGAGCAACTGCCGATACTATCCCCTGGGCATGGCGACCCTCCGGAAGAAGGACGCGGAGGGCGGCAAGGACGAGTTTTATTTTATGGTAAAAGAGGACCACTGCAAGGGGTTCGAGGAGGACAAGGACTGGACCATTGCCGAGTGGCGCAAGGACCAGAGTGCGGACCACTATGATGACATGAACCGCGGCTGGATGGAGATCCTGATCAAAAAGAAGTCCTTTGGCGAGAAGGAGTTCCCCGAGATCAAGAACCAGATGTTCTTCATGGTCAGTACCAATACCGACTATTTCAGGGAGTTTGTTTTCGGGAGCAGTTTTCTCGAGACCTACGATATCCCGGCCGAGCGGATCGAGAAGGTCCGTACCGACGACGAGGAGCTCCTGAAGCTCGGATATGAATGGCTCAGGTCAGCGATGTTCGCGGAGGAGACGCTCAAGATCAGAGACGGGGTTCCCGAGGCGCGCAAGGAACGTACGGACGCCGTGCTGCGGAGGGTTTATGGGAACAAGGAGAAGGGGCAGATCGGGGACATTGATTAGGAGTCAGGAGTCAGGAGTCATCCCTCTGCAGGGTATTTAAGCAATATGTTCAGTTCCGCATAGATCGCATCCCCGATCACGAGACCCTGGTCAATGAATTCCGGGCCGAACCGCTTTCCCGTGCCGGTCCGGAAGGTTTCTTTTATTTTCTCGATACCCTTCATCTTCTCCCGGAACGTCCGGTGCAGCGCGTCAAGCGGCGTGTTGTGCGCTGTTACCATGATCCAGAGCGTGGTGCTGAAGTTCTCAGGGCCCCACCGGAACTTGTCCGCGTCATAGAGCGCATCGCTCACCATGCAGCCCGCCTTGTCATCCAGATCGCAGGTGGACTTGAACGCCTCATGGTTCCTGATCGCATAGGTGATGTAGGACCGGCTGCGTTCGTCCACGCCAAGTGCTGAAAGGATCTTGTCAGCCTCGATGCTTCCCTGGATCGCGTGATCCTGCTCCCGGCGCTTGATATCGTGCAGAAGGCCCGCGATGATCGCAGCGATAAAGAGAGGTTCGATCTCTGACGGGCTGATACTCAGCAGGCCACCCTCCGCGAGCACGATTGCGCCGGCATCCCTCGCCACGGCCTCGCAATGGCAGAGTCCGTGGGCGCATTCAAGCTGCGACTCGTCCAGATAGGCCCGGCATTGCCTGATCAGCTCATGCCCCTTAAGCATTTCCTCCGATCTTCGTATGAACGATGAATGCTCGTTATAGAACGAAGGCACCGGCAGGGTTGCCGCCAATTTCACCGCCGAATCCCGCAGTTTCTGATATGCAGCCAGAGTCATGGTCCATAATAAACAATGAGCGAGAGTGTTGTCAAGGCGAGTTTTCCCGCGGAAATCTTCAGATTGACACGCCTTTGCAACATAGGGTAATATGCCGTCACTTCCCGGAGCTGAAAGGAGTTTCCCTTGTCCGACATTCATAGTGAACGAATACTTATTCTCGACTTCGGGTCGCAGTACACCCAGCTTATCGCTCGCAGGGTCCGCGAGGCCAGGGTCTATTGCGAGATCTTTCCTTACAATGCGGGACTTGACAAGGTCAAGGCCTTCCGGCCGAAGGGGCTTATCCTGTCCGGCGGTCCCTCGAGCGTGTACGACGCCGGAGCGCCGCTCATCGATAAAGAGCATCTTGAACTCGGCATCCCGGTGCTCGGCATCTGCTACGGCATGCAGCTTCTGACCCACGTGCTCGGCGGACAGGTAGCAAAATCCGCAAAGCGTGAGTATGGTAAGGCAGACTTGGTTATTGATGTCGAGGCCGGTCTTTTCAAGAATATAGGCGAGAAACTCCGAACTCCGAACTCCGAACTAGGAACTGTCGTTTGGATGAGCCACGGCGACCGGATCGAGAGAATGCCCGCGGGGTTCTCGGCCATCGCTCATACGGGCAATTCGCCGACCGCTGCCATGGCGGATAATAAGAAAAAATTCTACGGGGTCCAGTTCCATCCGGAAGTGGTGCATACCCCGCAGGGCGTGCAGATCCTCAGGAATTTCGTGTACACGATCTGCTCATGCGAGCCGACCTGGACCATGGCCTCCTTTGTCGACTATTCCGTGGGCGAGATCCGGAAGACCGTGGGGAACAAGCAGGCCTTGTGCGGCCTTTCCGGCGGCGTGGACTCCTCCGTTGCGGCCGTGCTCGTTCACAAGGCGATCGGCAAGCAGCTTACCTGCATCTTCGTGAACAACGGCGTCCTCCGCAAGGACGAGGCCGAAAAGGTGCAGCATTCCTTCAAGGACATGGGGTTGAACCTCAAGTACGTTGATGCTTCAACAGAGTTCCTCACCAAGCTCAAAGGGGTTGAGGACCCGGAGAAGAAGCGGAAGATCATCGGAAACACCTTCATCGAGGTGTTCGAGCGGGAAGCGCACGCGGTTGGCGGGGCGGAGTTCCTGGTCCAGGGGACGCTCTATCCCGATGTGATCGAGAGCGTTTCGTTCAAAGGTCCATCGGCGGTCATCAAGTCCCACCATAACGTCGGCGGTTTGCCGGAGAAAATGAAGTTGAAGCTCGTGGAGCCGCTCAGAGAATTGTTCAAGGACGAGGTGCGGGCCATCGGCCGCGAGATGAAGATGCCGGACGATATCATCGATCGCCAGCCATTTCCCGGCCCGGGGCTGGCCATCCGCATCCTGGGTGAGGTGACCGAGGCGCGGCTAAGGATCCTGCGGGAGGCCGACGCCGTTGTGATCGAGGAAATCAAGAAGGCCGGACTGTATAAAGAGATCTGGCAGTCCTTTGCCGTACTGCTCCCGATCAAGACCGTCGGTGTGATGGGCGATGAACGTACCTATGAGAACGTGGTCGCGATCCGCGCGGTCACGAGCCAGGACGGCATGACCGCTGACTGGGCGAAGGTCCCTTACGAGCTCCTGGGCAATGTATCCAACCGGATCATCAACGAAGTGAAGGGTGTGAACCGCGTGGTCTATGACATCTCGTCCAAGCCGCCGAGCACGATCGAGTGGGAGTAACGAACGCAGGGCCATCGTCCCGGTCTTTCCGCGACAAATTCATTTAGGACAAGATGCAAAACCTGAAGAGCTGTCTGAGCATAGGTCTGGTCCTTCTCTCGTCCGACTTCCATGTCATCGGCATGAACGACTATGCCAGGATGCTGCTCGCCCCGGCCATGGGTGCGGGGCTGGGGAAGAAACTGCTCGATTACCACCCCCGCAGGACCCAGGAAAAGATCAAGGGCCTCCTGAAGGAGTTGGGCGAGGCCAAGGCCGATACGCCCTTTGCCATGGTCATCGACGTGCTGAACAAGGTGCTGATGATCAACCTGTCCCGCTTCGAGATCGTCGTCCCCGTGCCCCGGCCGCATTGGGCCATGACCTTTATCGACGTGAGCGAGCAGACGGGCGCGGCGATGAACGCGAACAGCGGCAGGATGGAACTCAAGAAGTTCCCGGTCTACGACAACGGCGTTTGCCGTTTTCTCGATGCTGATTCGGTCTACTGCATCCGGTCCGACGGCAATTATTGCAAGGTATTTACCGCAGACCGTTCTTATTATCTCCATCTGAGTTTGAAGGTCATTCTCCAACGTTATACAGGCTCGAGCTTTTTCCGCGTACACAGGAGCTTTATCGTGAACCTGAAGTACGTGAGAAAGATATCCCGTGCTGCCGTCGGACGGGCGGTGATCTCTTTTGACCGGGAGAGCATTCCACCCGTCCCCCTCGCCCGCCGGAAACTGGCCGAGTTCAAGCAGGCCCTTGCGCTTCGATAGACCGTTCATCACCGTTTTTTACCGTTCGTAACCATCTTCGCATAGCCTTCATCCGCTCATCACCTCCTTTTTGCCGTTCGTCCAAAATTCATTGAACACTCTTTTCTTTCGAGGTAGCCTGCGTACAGGCAAGGCCCGCATCTCCGATGAACTGCGGGCTTTGCAAATAAAGATCTCGACAGGAGGGCAAGACGATGTCGACCAAGGAAGCGAAAGAAAAGGAATTTGACGCACGGAAGCAGTCGATCCATCCCGATGCATGGGCAATGCTCGCCAAGGCGAAGAAGGACGGCGTGGAAACCGCCTGGGACCGGCTGCAGGCTCAGACGCCTCATTGTACGTTCTGCGACCTCGGCCTGACTTGCAAGAACTGTATCATGGGCCCCTGCCGCATCAGTCCCAAGAAGGACGGCAAGATGCAGCGGGGCGTGTGCGGGGCCGACGCCGACGTTATTGTTGCCCGGAATCTCGGCAGGTTCATCGCCGGCGGATCAGCGGGCCACTCCGATCACGGTCGCGACCTGATCGAGACCCTTGAGGCCGTTGTCGAGGGCCGCGCGGAAGGCTACACGATCCGTGACGAGCCGAAGCTGCGGCGGCTTGCCGGCGAGTTGGGGATTAAAACCGAGGGCAGGGAACTGATGGCAATTGCCGCCGATTTCGTGGAGGAATGCTTTAAGGACTTCGGCAGCCGCAGGAAGGAAGTCGCGTTCCTGCACCGGGCCCCGGAAAAGCGCAGGGCAATATGGAAGAAACTCGGCATGACCCCCCGCGGCGTGGACCGCGAGATCGTCGAGATGATGCACCGCACCCACATGGGCTGCGACAACGACGCGGTGAATACCCTTGTTCACGCGGCGCGCACCGCCCTCTCCGACGGCTGGTCGGGCTCCATGATCGGCACCGAGCTTTCGGACTGCCTCTTCGGCACTCCCACTCCGCGGAAGGCCCAGGTAAACCTCGGCGTTATCAAGAAAGACCAGGTCAACATCCTGGTGCACGGCCACAACCCCGTGGTGTCGGAGATGATCCTGCTGGCGGTGAACGACGCCGACCTGATCGCCCTGGCCGCTGAAAAAGGCGCGGTGGGCATCAACCTTGCGGGGCTTTGCTGCACCGGCAACGAACTCCTCATGCGTCAGGGCATTCCCATCGCGGGCAACCACCTGATGACCGAGCTCGCGATCGTGACCGGCGCGGTCGAGGCGCTGGTAGTGGACTATCAGTGCATCATGCCGAGCCTGGTCCAGACCGCCGCCTGCTACCACACCAAATTCATCACGACCTCGGAAAAGGCGCGGTTTACGGGCGCCGTCCATTACGAGGTAAAGCCGCACAACGCGCGGGAACAGGCCCGGGCCATCGTCCGCCTGGCAGTCGAGGGCTTTGAGAAGCGCGATCAGTCCCGCGTAGAGATCCCCGGCGAGCCGGTAGACATCATGACGGGCTTTTCGAACGAGGCGATCCTCGCGGCCCTGGGCGGTACACTGACCCCGATCATCGACGCGATCAAGGCAGGCAAGGTGCGCGGCATCGTCGGCGTGGTGGGCTGCAACAATCCCAAGATCAAACAGGACTCGGCAAACGTGACCCTTATAAAGGAACTGATCAAAAAAGACATTCTGGTCCTCGTGACCGGGTGTTGTACTCCTGCCGCAGGCAAGGCGGGGCTCCTGGTGCCCGAGGGCATTGAGATGGCGGGGCCGGGGCTCAAAGAAGTGTGCGGCGCTCTTGGCGTGCCGCCCGTGCTTCACGTCGGGAGTTGTGTGGACAACTCGAGAATTCTGCAGCTCTGCGGCCTTGTGGCAAAGGAACTGGGCGTGGACATCTCCGATCTGCCCGTGGGCGCATCGTCTCCCGAGTGGTATTCCGAAAAGGCGGCTGCGATCGGCACGTATGCAGTGGCATCAGGAATCTACACCCATCTCGGCCTGCCGCCTAATGTCCTCGGCTCGAAGATTGTCACCGACGTCCTTTTGAACGGGCTCGAAGGCCTCGTTGGCGCGACCTTTGTTGTGGAGCCTGACCCGGTCAAAGGCGCGGCACTGCTCGACGCGCGTATCACGAAGAAGCGGGTCGCCCTCGGCCTTACGCCGTAGTGACGACATGGCAACAGGTTATTCCGTTCTCGTACGGAGGCGAAGGGAGCAAGTGACATGAAGGGGATTCAGTTCGATACCTTTCCTTTGCACTCTGTGCCTCTTTACGGTACAATCAGGGCTATCGGATGATACGTTCTCTATCCATCTATGACAGCCTTTGATTATATTATGATAGGTTTTGCTGCAGTGGCGGGCGGGTTCGTGAACGCGATCGCAGGGGGCGGCACGCTTATCACCTTCCCCATGTTGACCGCGGTAGGCGTTTCACCGGTGATCGCGAACGTGACGAACACGGTTGCGCTCTGCCCGGGGTACATAGGAGGTACTGTTGCCCAGCGGACGGATCTTCGGGGGCAGGGGAAACGGATGTGGATGCTTCTGCCCACCGGCATCCTCGGCGGCCTCACCGGTGCAATCCTGCTCCTTACCACGAGCGAAGCCACGTTCCGGAAACTTATCCCGTACCTAATCCTTATCGCAGTCATCCTGCTTGCGTTCCAGGACCGGCTGCGGAACGTGGTCATGGCGCGGATGAGCGGCAGCGGCCGCACTCATCCCCATGAGGCCTGGTCCATCCTGCCGATCTTTCTGGCTGCGATATACGGGGGATATTTCGGAGCAGGACTCGGCGTGATGATGCTTGCCATCCTGGGGCTCGTTCTCGATGACTCGCTCACCCGGCTGAATGCCTTAAAGCAATCGCTCTCCTTCGTTATCAATATCGTGGCAGCCTTCTTCTTTCTCTTTTCCGGCAAGGTCCTCTGGACCGCTGCTGCGGTCATGGCCGTGGGCGCGCTCGCGGGCGGCGTGCTCGGCGGCAGGGTGGCGGGCAGGATCAAGCCGGTCATTCTACGCTGGATCGTTGTTATCGTCGGGCTGGTTGTGGCGGTTGTCTACTTCATCCGATAGGCCGGCGGCGACTCGGTCCAAATCCTCAGATCGATCCGGCAGCGAGGCTTCCTCGGATATCAGCGAAGGAATTGTGCATGAGGCTCCAGATGCGGACGTCCCCACACGGCACAAACAGGGCGACCATGTATTGCATGATCGCCCTGTCTTTGTCCTTGCACTCATCCACCGTGAAGCATTCCTCGGTTAATCGTTCGTCTTCTTAATGGAATCGCCGTACTCACGTCCGAACTGATTGGCTGCCGTGACCCCGACTTCCTGGAGCATTCGCTTGTAGGTGTCCTTGACAAGATCGGGAGATACGTCGAGGGCCCTGGCCACCTCTTCAAGGCTTTGGCGTTTTTCAAAATGGCGCTCGGCGATCATGATCTTCAGAAAATCCGCATGGATCAGCGACTCCAGGCCCTTGTCGGTTATCGAATAGCTTTCATATGCCTGGCGCAGGGTCTTTCCTGCTTCGATTGCCTCACGGTACTTGCTCACCGCTTCCACGTAAAGCTTGTCCTCTTCAGGAGTGAATTCCTTGAAAAGGAACTCCGGCATGTCCTGCTTCTTCTTGCTCTTGACTTTTTTCTTCATTATACCGAAAACCTTTCAATGATTTTTTGACAGGGTAACAGGATGTATGCCTTGCTCTATCAGATAGTATCCCGCCCGTGGTCTATGGCTATAATCCAACGGATGGTTTATTGCCGATGGTTTAATTGATTTTCTCTGCGCCTCAGCGGTGAAATGATTTTTACGTCGCTCTCTTCTCTTTCGGTCTCCGCTCCGGCACCTGACGATGTTCGATCTTTTCTTCGTTCCAGTCTATCGAAACATAGAGTCCGCAAAAGCAGCTTCCAAATTCCCTGACGTCCGGATCCCGGTACACGCAGGGACAAACAATGTCCGCGTCCTTTTCCTTCACCGCCCAGGCAAGACGGCAGGGACAGGAACGGTAACCGTAGCGGGCCTCGTTCGTGAGCAGGCCCTGCAGGATATCTAAGACGAAAGGCTTGTCCTTGTTCAGGCGGATGCCCTGTGACTCGGCATATTTGGACAGAATATCGTAAAGTTTGTCCGGGGTCATTTCAGGCTCAATACCTTGCGCAATTTTTCTTCGTTGAAACCAACGATCACGTCTTCGTCGATGCAGATGGTCGGAAAACTGCAGTCGGGGTTAAGCTTCCGGACTTCGGTCATGACACGCTCTCGCTCCGCACCGGTCAGAAGGTCCACATCAATGATCTCCGTCTCGATCCCCTGTTCCTTGAAGAAGCGCTTGGTGCGCAGGCAGTGCGAACAAGTGCTGAGGGTGTAAAGGGTTATCTTCGCTTTCTTTGATGGCATAGGTCCTCCCTCAAGATGACAATCCAAGTATACCATGGACAAGTGCGGGGATGCAATTGATAATGCAGGACGTGGCTTGACATTTCCACTTTGGGTGCCATAATATAATCATGAAAATGATCTTCTTCATAGTTTCCACTGCCCTTGTTCTTTCAGCGTGCTCACCCGTGCTGACCCGCGAGGTCATGAGGGAAGGAGTGCGCGATATCTCCTTTAACCAGCTCAGGGAAGCCCCCGATGCGTATAAGGGCAAGCTATTCATCCTGGGAGGACTGATCGCGGAGACCCGTTTCTCCGAGAAGGGTTCGCAGATCGAGGCGCTCAGAGTGACCGTTGATTCGCTCGGCTACCTTAGGGGATCAGAGCGTACGCAAGGCAGGTTCCTTGCTCTCTATCCGAAGTCAAAAGGGCTTCTCGACCCGATGGTGTATAAGAGGGGACGGGAGATCACGATGGCGGGAGAATTTGTCGATGTTCGCAAGGGCAAGATCGATGAGATGGAGTACGTGTATCCGGTGTTCGAGATCAGGGAGATATATCTCTGGCAGGAGCAAAAGGAATACTACGGGACTAACTATTATTACCCCTATTATTATGATCCCTTCTATTATCGATCGCCGTTCATGTACGACTCCTGGGGCTGGCCTTACGCCAATCCCTACTGGCCGCCACCGCCGGGCTGGTAAGTCTGTCCCGGTTCACTTAATGCCAACCGTCGCTTTATCGCTGATCTCCTCGGGGGCGAGACCTTCAACCTTTTCCCTAGGGGAGATTCCAGTTCATGGCACGTGAGTTGCGGCCATGTCACTTCTCTATCACCGTTCTCCTTCTCCAGTTCTTTCCCTTGGTCGGAAAATCACTTCGGAAATGCGCCCCCACGCTGCCTTCCCGCCGCAATGCCGAGCGGGTAATGAGCAGTGCAGTCGTGATCATGTTCTTGATCTCGAATACGTTCCTCTCGGGGGCATGTCCCTTCATCGTCCGGTCCCACTCCTTGAGCTGCTTGAGCGCAGCGGTCAGGTCCTTTTTCACCCGTACGATGCCCACTTTCTCCCACATGAGTTTCTTGAGAGAAGAGCGGATGTCCGAGACGTCCGGGAGAGCAGTTGAACAAGGGCGCACCTTATGCGCCGCATGGACCACATCACGCTTCCTGCCGGTGCTTTTGTTGATGTGCTTTCGCGCGTACCGCGCCGCTCCAAGGCCCGCCCGTTCTCCGTAGACCAAACCCTCCAATAATGAATTGCTCGCGAGCCGGTTTGCGCCGTGTACACCGGTACAGGCGGCTTCGCCGGCTGCAAAAAGTCCGGGAATTGACGTGGCGCCCCAGAGGTCGGTCTTCACCCCGCCCATGATGTAATGGGCCGCAGGCGATACCGGGACAGGCGTCTTCGTGATGTCGATGCCAAGGTTCTTGCAGGTCTGGTAAATACGGGGAAATCGCTGCATCACGTAACCTGCATTTAAATGCGTCATGTCGAGAAATACATGGTCGGCACCCGTCGCAGCCATTTCGGATTGAATGGCGCGGGTGACCACGTCGCGTGGGGCGAGCTCGCGCGCTGAGCTGTAGCGGTCCATAAAGCGGTTGCCCTGGTTGTTCTTCAGCATGCCGCCTTCGCCTCGCATGGCCTCGGAAAGCAGGAACTGGGGCGCACCCTTGAGAAAAAGCGCGGTGGGATGAAATTGAACGAACTCCATATCCATGAGCGCGGCACCAGCCCGGCAGGCCATGGCCATGCCGTCGCCGGTTGCCACGGCAGGGTTCGTGGTGCGCGCGAACAACTGGCCCGCCCCGCCCGTGGCGAGCAGGACCGCGCGTGCGGAAATGACGAGGACCTTGTGCAGCGCCTGCTGACAGACCACGGCCCCGACGCAGCGATCATTTTCTATGATCAGGTCCCGGGTGAAGGCAAAGTCGATCTTTGAAACCGTGCTGGTGGAGCGGACCTTGTCGGTCAGTACGCGCATGATCTCTTTGCCGGTCGAGTCCCCGTGGGCATGGAGGATGCGGCGCTTGGTGTGGGCCGCTTCCTGCGTGAACGCGAGCTTCGTGCCTTCTTTGTCGAATTCCGCACCCCAGAGGATGAGCTCCCGTATCCGCGTGGGGCCCTCTTCAACGAGCGTGCGAACGGCATTGCGAAGGCAGAGCCCGTCACCGGCCCTAATGGTGTCATCGAAGTGGATCGAGATCTCGTCCTCGTCCGAGAGCACCACGGCGACGCCGCCCTGGGCGTATTCACTGCTGCTCTCGGTAGGCGCGTCCTTGGTCACCACCAGGACCTCTCCGTTCCGCGCCAGTTCGATGGCTGCCCGCAGACCGGCCACACCCCCGCCGATGATGAGGAAATCGGTTTCTATGTGTTCTTCAGTGAAGGGCATAGTATGATTGCGGATTTCGGAATGCGGAATGCGGACAAGAAGCTCAAAAGTCTTTTCAATCCGAAATCCGCAACCCGAAATCCAAAATAGAATTACTGTTTCCCCGGCATTACCACCGGCAGCGGCACAAAGGGGTTCTTCCCGTCGATGGACATGAGCTTGAAACTTCCGGGGTCAAAGATCAGCGTTACCCGCCCGCCGTTTTTCTGGGTCGTCCCTCCAACGGCAAGCCACTCCCCGTCCCAGTTGAACGTTACCTTGATCGGACCCTTTTCCTCGACCACGATGAGCATCTTGGTGTACTGGATGTTGAAGCGGATGGTTTCGTTTTTCAGGAAAACACCTGCAAGGGATTTGGAGAGAGCCTCCCTGTCTTGAAACCCGGGGGCCACATTGTCCATGAATGAGGAGAGGTCTTTTTTCTCATATGCCTTGTCGATGTCCCTGAGCGCGGTGAGGATGTTCTTGCTTTTGATGGCCGTCTGTTCGGGTGGTTTTTTTGCGCTGCACGCGGATGTGGTGAAGAGAAGAGTCGCAAGCGCGAGAAGGATGCATGATCGTATCATAAGACCTCCGGGTAATACTCGAATAAATTCCGAATTGTCATTCTGAAGGAGCGAAGCGACTGAAGAATCTCTCGTCCGCGTAAACTCCGTGAAGGGCCTCAACTATCAGAAAGGGTGAGATTCTTCGCTTCGCTCAGAATGACAACCAAAGTAAAAAGATACCTATGACGAACTGCACGGGCTTATTGCAACTATTTATCATGAGGCATTTTGATCGTAGAGCTTATTTTGACAGCTTTTGCCTATGTTGTCAAAATTCTTTTCAAAAACTGACCGGTATACGATTCCTGCACCGCTACCACGTCCTCGGGAGTTCCCTGGGCCACGATCCGGCCGCCCCGGTCGCCGCCCTCGGGGCCGAGGTCGATGATCCAGTCCGCGGTCTTGATCACGTCGAGGTTATGCTCGATCACGACCACGGTGTTGCCCGCGTCCACGAGCTGGTTCAGCATATCGAGCAGCTTTTGCGTGTCAGCGAAGTGCAGGCCGGTCGTCGGTTCGTCCAGGATATAGAGTGTCCGCCCCGTTGCGCGGCGGGAGAGCTCCTTCGAGAGCTTGACGCGCTGTGATTCACCGCCCGAGAGCGTTGTGGCCGATTGTCCCAGGGTGATGTAGCCGAGACCCACATCCAGCAGGGACTGTAGCTTGGACCGGACCGGTGTCACGTTCTGGAAGAATTCGTAGGCCTGCTCCACGGTCATACCGAGCACCTCGGCGACGTTCTTGCCCCTGTACCGGATGTCCAGTGTTTCACGATTGTAACGGCTGCCGTGGCAGACGTCGCAGGTCACGTATACGTCGGGCAGGAAGTGCATCTCGATCTTGATCAGGCCGTCTCCCTCGCAAGCCTCGCACCTGCCGCCCTTCACGTTGAAGCTGTAGCGGCCGGCCTTGTACCCGCGCATGCGCGATTCCGGGAGCTGGGTAAAGAGGTCGCGGACCGGGCCGAACACCCCGGTGTAGGTAGCGGGGTTCGAGCGAGGTGTCCTGCCGATGGGCGACTGGTCGATGTCTATCACCTTGTCCACATGTTCGAGGCCCTTGATGTCCTTGTGCTTTCCCGCCCGCTCCGTGGACCGGTACAGGCGCTGGGCAAGGGCGCGGTACAGGATGTCCACTACGAGCGTGCTCTTGCCCGAGCCTGAAACGCCGGTCACGCAGGTGAACACACCGAGGGGGAACTGGACGGTTATGCCCTGGAGGTTGTTCTCCTCTGCGCTGATAACGCTGATCGCTTTCGTGGATTTTCTGCGGATGGACGGCACCTTGATAAAGACCTTGCCGGAGAGGTACTGGCCGGTGAGCGAAGCCCCGACCGTCTCGATCTCTTGCGGTGTTCCCTGGGCCACGATCTCTCCGCCATGCACACCGGCGCCCGGACCCATGTCGATCACGTGGTCCGCCGCACAGATGGTCTCCTCGTCGTGCTCCACGACGAGCACGGTATTGCCGAGGTCGCGAAGCCGGAACAGGGTATCGAGAAGTCTGCGGTTATCCCGCTGGTGCAGACCAATGCTGGGTTCATCCAGAATATAGAGCACACCCACGAGGGACGAGCCGATCTGCGTGGCAAGCCGGATGCGCTGGCCCTCACCGCCCGACAGTGTGGCCGCTCCTCTGCTCAGCGAGAGATAATCGAGTCCAACGTGGATCATGAACCCGAGGCGCTCGCGGATCTCCTTCAGGATCCGCTGGGCAATGGCCGTTTCCTTGTCCGTAAGCGTAAGATCATTGAAGAACGCCAGCGCCTGTTTGATGCTCATGCGCGTGATGTCGTGGATGTTCAAGCCTGCGACCTTTATCGCCAGCGATTCCTTGCGAAGCCTGCTGCCGCCGCAGTCCGGGCAGGTCTGGTAGTTCATGTACTGTTCCATTTCCCACTGGATGGCGTAGGAATCGGTCTCATCATACCGCCGTTTCAGGCTTTCGATAATGCCCTCGAAGGGTTTGCACGCCGCGCCCTTGCGCGTCGCCAGGGATTTCGCCTCGTTTGCGCTGTAGCCGTACAGCAGCATCTTCTGCTGCGACGGCTTCAGGTTCTTGAACGGCGTGTTGACATCGAAACCGCAGGCTTCCGCAAGGTTGTGGAGCATTTCATAATGGTAGACCGACGTGCGCTTCGCCCAGGGCTTGACGGCTCCTTCCCTGAGCGAAAGGTTGGGATTCGGGATAATGAGCCCCGGGTCGAACTCCAGAAGTCCGCCGAGGCCGTCGCAGGTGGGGCAGGCTCCCTGGGGGCTGTTGAAGGAAAAGGTGTTGGGGGCGATCTCGGGATAACTGATGTTGTCGTAGATGCAGGCAAGCTTTTCGCTGTAAAGCAGGTCCTTTTTCTGGTCCACAAGATTGACGAGCACGAGGCCCTCGGCCTGGCGGAGGGCGGTCTCGATGCTTTCCGCGAGCCTGCGCTCGATGCCGAGTTTCACCACAAGCCGGTCGATCACGATCTCGATGTCGTGTTTCTTTTTTTTGTCCATCGGTATGGGTTCGGCAAGCTCTTTGATCGTCCCGTCGACCCGGGCGCGCACATAGCCGGAGGCGCCCGCGGCCATGAGCTCTTTCCGGTACTCGCCCTTGCGCCCGCGAACGATCGGCGCCAGGACCTGAATGCGCGTGTTTTCAGACAGCGCCATGACCGCATCGGTGATCTGCTGCACGGTCTGGGCTGCGATCTCCCTGCCGCACTTATAGCAGTAGGGTTTGCCGATCCGGGCGAACAGCAGGCGCAGGTAGTCGTAGACCTCGGTCACGGTGCCTACGGTTGAGCGGGGGTTCTTGCTCGTGGTCTTCTGTTCAATGGCGATGGCGGGGGAGAGGCCATCTATGGAATCCACGTCGGGCTTGTCCATCTGGCCCAGGAACTGGCGCGCGTAGGCCGACAGGCTCTCGACATAGCGGCGCTGCCCCTCGGCATAGATGGTGTCGAATGCAAGTGACGATTTGCCCGAGCCGGACAGTCCCGTGATGACCACTAGTTTGTCCCGCGGGATCTCAACGTCGATGTTCTTTAAATTATGCTGGCGGCAGCCTTTTATGATGATCTTGTTCATATCGATAAGTGAACGGGCATTGTACCACCTCGCCTGTATCGAGTAAAGTGCTTTGTGATCTCATGCAATGAATCCCGTCCCGAGGGATGGTCAGTGCCGTCATTGGAAGGGGCAGGATGCGTATCGTTGGCGTATTGCGAGACAAGGATAGACAAGGCTTGATAAGTATGCCATAATATCGAACAATGAAATGATACGATACCTTGATGCAGAGTGTGGCCAGGATGCCCGGCGATTTTCGTTGCTGCCGGTCAATGAATGCGTTGAGCGATCCAACCCGTACCCAGGAGGTCTGGAGAAGATGATCGGAACGTCCATAAGGTTAATGGTCGCTGCAATATGCATTGTGTTTCCGCTTAGCTCCTCCGCCCAATCCGATACCCCTGCCTCACCGGCACAACCCGTTGGCGAAGAAATGATCCTTTTTCAGGAAATACCCTCTGTTTACGGCGCGTCGAAGTATGAGCAGAAGGTGACCGAGGCGCCAGCGTCGGTGAGCATCATCACGGCATCGGAGATCAAGAACTACGGCTACCGCACGCTTGCTGATGTTCTGCGAAGTGTCAGGAGCTTTTATGTAACCAACGACCGCAATTACAGCTATGTCGGCGTGCGCGGGTTCGGCCGCCCCGGCGATTACAACAGCCGTATCCTGCTCCTCGTGGACGGACACCGGCTGAACGACAGTGTGTATGACCAGGCTCTCGTCGGCACCGAGGGCCTCATTGATCTGGACATCATAGACAGGATCGAGATCATCCGCGGTCCGGGTTCGTCCCTGTACGGAAGCAATGCTCTTTTTGCGGTGGTGAATATCATCACCAGGCGGGGACGTGACCTGAAGGGAGCCGAGGTCTCGGGCGAGGCAGGCAGTTTCAATACATACAAGGGCAGGATGAGCTATGGGGATAAATTTCAGAACGGCACGGAAGCGATCGTCTCCGGCTCGGGCTACGACAGCAAAGGCGACCGTCCGTATTTCAGAGAATATGACGCACCCGCAACGAACAATGGGGTCACTGAGCATACTGACTATGATCGATACTACAATATCTTTACAAAATATTCGATCGAGGACCTCACCATTACTGGCGCATATAACTCACGGACAAAAGGCATTCCCACAGGCGCCTTTGGAACTGATTTCAATGATCCCGGCAATAGAACAACTGACGATCACGGCTACCTGGACCTGAGATATGAGCGCAGCGTAGCACGACGGACGGACCTGATGGCAAGGCTCTACTATGATTATTTCAGCTATTGGGGCAATTACATCACCTCCGGGGTCCTCAATAAAGACAGTGCGTATGGCGAAGGGTTCGGCGGAGAAGTAAAACTGACGTCAAAACCGAGCGACGCCAACCGGTTCATCGTTGGCGCTGAATATCAGGGCATTACGCATCAGGACCAGAAAAACTATGATGTCGATCCCTATCATTTGTTTCTTGACGACAAGAGGAAGTCCACCATATGGGCCGCCTATATCCAGGACGAGATCGGCATCTCCCGCGTGCTCAGTCTTACCGCCGGCTTGAGATATGATGACTACAAAACCTTCGGAGGATCGACAAATCCGCGGCTCGCCTTGATCTACAATCCTCTTGAACGGAGCACGTTCAAACTCCTTTACGGAAGCGCGTTCCGGACCCCCAATGTCTTCGAACAGTATTATCAGAGCACCACCCAGATATCCAACCCGGACCTCAGGCCCGAGAAGATCAGGACCTATGAGCTGGTGTACGAGCAATACCTCGGCGACCGTCTCCGAGCCACGGCGGCGGGCTATTATTATGAGATCGACAACCTCATCAATCAGACCGAGGCGTCGCCCGGGGTTGCTATTTTCGAAAATCTTGCGAGAGTCGAGGCCCGGGGCTTTGAGCTGGAAATTGAAAACAAGTGGGGGAGCGGAGTTGAAGGCCGGATCAGCTACACAGGACAGAGGACAAAAGACCTGTCGACCGGAGGGCAGATCACGAATTCTCCCGAGCATCTGGCGAAGTTGAACCTCATCGTTCCGATGCTGAAAGACAGGCTTAGTGCGGGCATCGAGGAACAATATATGAGCAGGAGAAGGACCGTTGTCGGAAACTACGCACCGGGCTTCTTTCTCACCAACCTGACGCTCTTCAGTCCGCGTGTGCTGGGCCGCCTTGATCTTTCGGCGAGCGTCTATAACCTGTTTGACAAGAACTATGGAGATCCGGTTTCGGCCGATTTCGTGCAGGATACGATCAGGCAGGACGGACGCAGCTACCGGGTGAAACTTACGTATGCGTTTTAAGGACAGACAGGGATGATTCCGATGCGAAGAATATTCGCTGCCGCTGCGATGATCATAACGTTCGGCATGTGCCTTCCGGTATCCGGCGCGGACGCAGGAGAACGGATCGCCGTACTGGTCGGCTCATCGGAACCGCCCTTTGAGGAGACGCTGACGGGATTCCAGAGATATCTCACGAAACAGGGCATTGAAGCGGAAATTGATGTCTACCGCACTGCGGGTGATGCGTCCCAGGCGGAGCAGGCCATCCAGAAGATCAGGAAGAGCGGGGCGCAGGTGATCTTAACGCTTGGCTCGCTCAGTACGGAAGCGGCCATAAGAAAAAGTCCCGATATCCCTGTTATCGCCTGTCTGGTCCTGCGGTCCGATGCCATCAGGAATGCGCCGAACGCTACCGGCGTGGTTCTCGAATTCCCGCTTGAAGTTCAGTTCCAATGGATCCGGACCATGCTTCCCGACGCAAAAACCATCGGGGTCATCTATAACCCGGACGAAAACGGAAAACGCGTTGAAGCTGCCGGGCGCATTGCCCGCGGTTTGGGATTGAACCTTGAAACGCAGGAGATCCGTTCCCTGCAGGATATTCCTGCAGCGCTCAACGATCTGTCGAGGAGTGCCGATGTGTTGTGGGGCCTTGCCGATAATCTTGCTCTGTCGCCTCAGATCGCGAAGCATATCCTCCTGTTCTCGTTCCGGAACAGCATCCCGTTCATCGGGCCCTCGGCTGCATGGGTGAAGGCCGGCGCGCTCTATTCGCTCGACTGGGATTACGCGGATATGGGAGCCCAGTGCGGGGAGATGGCGATCAAGGTGCTGCGGGGCATTCCTCCGAGTGAGATCCCTCCGGCCACGCCGCGCAAGGTCCTGTATTCCGTGAACCTGAAGACCGCCCGGCAGATAAAGATCATGTTCCCCGAACAGCTTGAAAAAAAAGCCCTGAACATTTACTGAGGAAACCATGGGTGTCTTCCCTTTTAAAAAGCAGTTGAATCTTGCAGCCAAGCTCAACCTGCTGACCATTGCGCTGATCCTTGCCACGTCCGTGGGCATCTGTCTGTTCGTGATACGGCTCGAGACAACGAACTATTACCGTGAACTGTTGAACCACGGCACGACCATTGCGGACACGACCGCCAAGAACTGCGAGTTCGGGATCTACACGGAGAACCAGGCTTCGCTGCTCCCGGTGCTGGAAAGCCTCTCCACGGACCCCGAGATCGCCTACGTGTCCGTCATGGACCGGAAACACCGCGTGCTCGCAAACCGGGTCTTCAAGGGAGCGGAGGAACAGCCTGAGCATGCTTTCCCGATCAGCGACAACCTTGCCACCATCGTCCACCAGGACCTGATCGACGGGCGGGACGGCCAGCGGTATATTGAGGTCCTCTGCCCGGTGGCGGGCGCAGGCGGGAACGAGATCAAAGATGTTCTCCTCGGAAGCAATACAGGTGCGCGCGAACCGGTGGTCATCGGGTATCTTCGGCTCGGACTGACGCAGGAGGGGCTGCACAAGCGCATCCAGCAGCTGCTTGTTTCCATCACGCTGTTCACGTCGATGCTGGTCGTCTTCGGCATTGGCCTGACGATCTTTTTGACGAGAAGGATCACCTCTCCGCTCGCCCGCCTGACCGTCGTAACCCGGGACATTTCCGAAGGACATTTTGATTCCGTGCTGGATATAAGATCGGGCGATGAGATCGCAGTTCTCTCCCGGTCCGTCGATCATATGCGGGGCCGCCTGCGCGCGTTCCGCGACGAGGTCGAGGAACGCACCACCACACTCACCACGACGAATGAAAAACTGCGCCAGGAAATCGGCGCGCGAAAGGCGGCGGAAGAGCAGCTCCAGCACGATGCCCTCCACGATGCCCTTACCGGCCTCCCGAACAGGGCGCTGTTCAATGACCGCCTGTCGCATGCGATGGTGATGGCGCAGCGACGCAAGGATTTTATCTATGCCGTACTGTTTGTGGACCTTGACCGCTTCAAGGTCATCAACGACAGCCTCGGCCACATCATCGGGGATCAACTGCTGGTTGCGCTCGGTCAGCGGCTGACGACCAGCATCCGGCCACATGATACGGTCGCGCGTCTCGGGGGAGACGAATTTTCGATCCTCCTTGAGGACATCAGCGGAACAGGAAATGCCACCTTTATCGCAGAGCGTATCGGGACCGCGATGCGTGCTCCGTTCATGATTGCCGACCGCGAGGTATTTGCCACGGCGAGCATCGGCATCGCGCTCAGCGCAGGGGAGTATGATAATCCTGTCCAGGTCCTGCGCGATGCCGATACGGCGATGTACAATGCGAAAGCGGGCGGCCGGGCACAATACGTGGTATTCGAGCCGGGGATGCACGCCTATGCGGTCGCGCGGCTGCACCTGGAAACCGACCTTCGGAAGGCGATCGAAAGGAACGAATTTGTTGTGTTCTATCAGCCGATTTTATCGTTAACGACAAACGCTATTGTCGGGTTCGAAGCGCTGGTCCGCTGGCAGCACCCGGAACGCGGCCTTCTTAATCCGGGGGATTTTATCAAGATGGCGGATGAAACCGGCATGATCGTGTCCATCGACCGGCTGGTGCTCCGTGAGGCGTGTCGTCAAATGCAGGAATGGCTGGTGCAGCATTCCCGCAAGGGGCTTTCCTTCATCAGCACAAACTTGTCGAACAAGCAGATGGCCCAGCCCGACCTCGTTGATTATGTTGCAGGGGTCCTCAGAGAGACAGGGCTGGATCCGAGCAGTTTAAAACTCGAGATAACGGAAGATGTTATCGTGGAAAACCCTGAAAAAATGGTCGCCCTCCTTACCCGGTTGAAAGAGCTGGGGGTGCAGCTTTACATCGATGATTTCGGGACAGGTTATTCATCGCTCAGCCACCTGCATCGCCTGCCGATAGACGGGCTTAAGATCGACCGGTCCTTTATCGGAGGTATGGGCGATCATGGGGAAAAGCAGGAGATCGTCAGGATGATCATGATGCTGGCCCATGATTTGAACATCGGTGTTATCGCAGAGGGAGTGGAAACAACGCACCAGCTGGAGCAGATCAAGTCGCTGGGCTGTGATCAGGGCCAGGGATACCTGTTCTCAAAGCCCGTGGACGGCATCAAGACGCGGGCCCTGCTTGAGACCGTTGGAACACCTGATGCCTCATGATAAGCCTTCTCCTTCTCTTGTGCATCATAGCAGAACCGGTCTCTCTCCCCGCGCCCTTAAGTTCCTTCCGCGTATTCTATAACCAAAAGTCCGGCACTCATTTATATTATTTATGGCAAAAAATCTTGACAATGTCAGGGGGTTGTGATAATTTTTTCACACTTTTAAAAGGTCCGCAGTTTCCGTTCACGAAGAGGCGCTCGCACTTACACTTATGATAGATATTGACATCACACTCCTTTGGCAGATCATCAATTTCATTGTGCTGCTCATTGTGCTCAATTTCATCCTCTTTAAGCCGATTCGTCAGGTCATGCAGGAACGCGATCTGGGCATCAGCTCCGCGTTTGGCGATGCCAAGGCCGCGCAGGAGCGCATGCAGAACATCCTGGAGCAGTATAATACCTCTCTGGCCGAGGCCAAACAAAAGGCCGTGACAACGTACAACGCTATTTACCAGCAGGGCCTCGATGCCCAGCGCGATATGATCTCCACAGAGCGCGCCAAGGCCGGCGAAATGCTGGATAAGGCGCGCAGTGAGATCGCGGCGGCGTCCACCGCGGCCCGGACCGACCTTAAGAATGAGGCGGAGCGGTTGTCGCAGGACATTACCTCCAAGCTGCTCGGAAGGGCTGTCTAGAAACAGTTCGGAGTTCAGAGTTCGTAGTTCGGAGCGTAGAAAAAACTAAATCATGAAAAATCTATCCAAAATCGGTGTTCTCGTATCCTGTCTGGCGGGAAATCTTATGTTTGCGGCGATTGCCTTTGCAGAGGAAGCGGCCCATGGCGGACATGAAGAAACAATGACCTTCATGGGCGACTGGCTGCCCAGGCTGGTCAATTTCGCTATCATTGCGTCGGTTGTCGTCTATTTCTCACGGAAGCCGATCCGTGATTTTTTTGCAAACCGGACCGCCGAGATCGCAAAGGCCATGCAGGATTCAAATGATGCGCGGGAACGCGCCGTGGCCGCCCTTGCCGACCTTGAGAGAAAGATCAAGGAAATGGAAGCCGAGACGGGCAGGATGGTCGCTGATGCCCAGGTCCGCGGCGAGAAGGACAAGAAGGCGCTTGTCGAGGAAGGCAGGAAGGTTGCGCAGGACGTTGAGGCCCAGGTCAAACAGGGTATTGAGAGTGAGCTTCACAAGGCAAAATCCGCTCTCGCGGCCGAGGCGTCTCTCCTTGCCCTTGATCTGGCTGAAGGCAGGATCAAACAAAAGATCAACACCCAGGACCATGAACGCATCGTGAGGGAATACATCACCAGAGTGGGAGGCCAGGCTTGATCCGGATCATTGCGAAGAGATACGCCAAGGCCCTCGTGCAGCTTGCCGAGAACAATAAAACCGTCGACAAGACCAAGTCCGAGCTTGCCGATTTCACGAGCGCCGTGGACGCCCTGCCGGCATTGCAAAAGCTTTTTGCAAGCCCTGTTTTCACTCCCGAGAACAAGAAGGCTGTCATCCAGGAACTGGCGGCCAGGCTCGGCATGCAGCCGACCACCCAGCGGTTCGTGGAGCATCTGGCGGATACGGGCAGGATCAGATATGTCAGGGATATTTACGAGGCGTTTCAGGAGATCCTTGCCGAGCACACGAATCGCGCCATGGCTAAACTGACCACGGCGGCCGCGATAAGCCCGGCCGATCTGGCGGAGGTCAAGAAAAAACTCGAGGTTCTTACCGGCAAACAGGTGGACATCGACGCGAAGATCGATGCTTCCCTCATCGGCGGGGCCAAGGCACAGATCGGAAGCACGGTCTACGACGGGACCATCAAGAATCAGCTCAGCAAGATGCGCAATCAACTTATGAATTAATAAACCAGTAGTCAGGAGTCAGTCACGCTGTAGCGTGATTCCGGCTTCTGGTTCCTGAACTTAACGAGGTGTAACAATGCAGATCAAGGCACAGGAAATCAGTGAGATCATAAAAAAGAAGATATCCGATTTCGAGAAGACCGTTGAGGTTGCCGAAGTCGGCACCGTCATTACGGTCGGCGACGGTATCGCCAAGGTCTTCGGACTCGACAACGTCATGTCCGGCGAGCTCCTGGAGTTCCCGGGCGGCGTCATGGGCATGGCACTCAACCTCGAAGAAGAGAGCGTGGGCGCGGTGCTCATGGGCGATGACTCCAGGATCCGCGAAGGGGACATCGTTAAGCGGACCAAGAGGATCGCCGAGGTCCCTGTGGGTGACGCCATCGTGGGCCGCGTGGTGGACGGCATCGGCCAGCCCATAGACGGCAAGGGCCCCATCACCTCGAAAGAATTCCGCCATATCGAGGTCATCGCACCGGGCATCGTGAAGCGTCAGTCGGTGCGCGAATCGCTCCAGACCGGCATCAAGGCCATTGATGCCATGATCCCGATCGGCCGGGGACAGCGTGAGCTCATCATCGGCGACCGCCAGACCGGCAAGACGGCCGTTGCCATCGACACCATCATCAACCAGAAGGGCCAGAACGTCATCTGCATCTACGTGGCCATTGGACAGAAACGCTCCACGGTCGCGCAGGTGGTCAAGACCCTGACGGAACACGGCGCGATGGGCTACACCATCATTGTGTCCGCCACCGCGTCCGACCCGGCGCCGCTTCAGTTCATCGCCCCCTACACGGGCGCCACTATCGGAGAATACTTCCGCGACAAAGGCGGCCACGCCCTGATCGTGTATGACGATCTGTCGAAGCAGGCCACGGCCTACCGCCAGCTCTCACTGCTGCTCCGCAGGCCCCCGGGCCGCGAGGCGTATCCGGGCGACGTGTTCTATCTCCACTCCCGCCTGCTTGAGCGCGCGGCAAAGCTGTCGGACAAGATGGGCGGCGGATCACTTACCGCGCTTCCGATCATCGAGACCCAGGCCGGCGACGTGTCGGCCTACATCCCGACGAACGTGATCTCCATCACCGATGGGCAGATGTTCCTTGAGGCCGACCTGTTCTATTCGGGCGTGCGGCCGGCCATCAACGTGGGTATTTCCGTGTCGCGCGTGGGCGGCAGCGCCCAGATCAAGGCCATGAAGCAGGTGGCCGGCACGCTCCGTCTCGACCTGGCGCAGTACCGCGAACTCGCGGCCTTTGCCCAGTTCGGCAGCGACCTGGATAAGGCCACGCTTGCGCAGCTGAACCGCGGTCAGCGTATGGTGGAGCTTTTGAAGCAGGACCAGTACTCACCGCTCCCGGTCGAGCAGCAGATCCTCGTGATCTTCGCGGGGACCAACGGCTTTGTGGATGAAGTGCCGGTGCCGTCGGTGAAAAAGTTCGAGCAGGAACTCCTGCGCTTCGCGGTGAGCAAGCACCAGGCCCTGCTCGACGACATCAAGAGCAAGAAGCAGATCGACGACGATCTCAAGGCGCGCATCAAGAGCGCCATCGAGGAGTTTAAGAATACGTTCACGGCATAGCCGTGAAATGCAAAATGAAAATCGCAAATTTCAAAAGGCAAAAGTAAAAGCCGTTCATTTTGCACTTTGCATTTTAACCTTTGCATTTTGCAGTTGAAGGGATTCAATGCCCAGTTTAAGAGACATTAAAAGAAAAATAACGAGCGTCAAGAAGACCCAGCAGATAACCAAGGCCATGAAGATGGTCGCTGCTGCAAAGCTTCGCCGCGCGCAGGACCGCGTGATCGCTGCAAGACCATACGCGCGGAAGATGTTTGCCGTGATCGCGAACCTTGCGGCCCGCGTGGAGCGGGCGCAGCATCCGCTTTTGGCAAAGCGCGAGCCCAAGCTGGTGAAGCTGCTCGTACTGACCTCGGACCGAGGGCTGTGCGGCGCATACAATACCAATATCCTGCGCAAGGCCGTCGAGGCCGTTAAGCAGTTCAAGGCCGAGGGCAAGGAAGTGAAGGTAAATGTCGTCGGCAGAAAAGGACGCGACTTTTTCCGCAAACGTCCCGGATATACGTTAGGCAAGGTCTGGTCCGAGCTCGGCATGATCGACTATGAGAAGGCAGCCGATGTCGGTAAAAACATCGTTGATCGTTTTGTTGCCGGTGAGACTGACGAGGTCTATCTTCTCTATAACGAATTCAAGAGTGTGATGCAGCAGAAGGTCACGCTTGAGAAGGTGCTGCCCGTTGAGCCGCCGACCGAGGCCGACCCGTTCACGGCCGCTGTTGATTATCTCTACGAGCCTTCGGCTGAAGCGATCCTGAGCTCCATCCTGCAGAAGCACGTTGAAGTGCAGGTATATCGGGCGATGCTTGAGAGCCAGGCGAGCGAAATGGGATCGAGGATGACGGCCATGGATTCCGCAACACGGAATGCCAAGGACATGATCGAACGGCTCACGCTCAAGTTCAATAAACAGCGTCAGGCCGCGATCACCAAGGAAATCTCCGAGATCGTCGGTGGGGCGGAAGCGCTGAAATAATAAGAAATGCAAAATGCAGAGTGAAAAATGCAAAAGTCAAAGTGAGACAACCATAATTTTGCATTTTAAAATTTGCAATTTTAATTTTGACTTATAAAGATTCAACAGGGGGTTACAATGAGCACAGGGAAAATAGTACAGGTGATGGGTGCGGTGGTGGACTGTGAGTTCCCCGTCGGAAGCCTTCCCCATTTGATGAACGCGCTTCGGATCGATCAGGCCGCGGACAAGAACCTCGGCACGCCCGAGACCCATCTTACGCTTGAGGTAGCGCTGCACCTCGGCGAGAACCGGGTACGCACGGTGGCCATGTCTTCCACCGACGGTCTCATGCGCGGCATGAAGGTGAACGACACCGGCAGGCCTATTTCCATGCCCGTGGGCAAAGAAGTGCTCGGCCGCATCATGAATGTGATCGGCGAGCCCGTCGACGAGATGGGACCGATCACGACAAAGGAAACGCTGCCCATTCATCGTCCGGCGCCCATGCTTGAAGAACTCGACCCCACGAAGCAGCTTTTTGAAACCGGCATCAAGGTCATTGATCTTCTGGCGCCGTACACCAAGGGCGGCAAGACGGGCCTGTTCGGCGGTGCGGGTGTGGGCAAGACCGTTATCATCATGGAACTGATCAACAACGTGGCTAAACAGCACGGAGGCTATTCCGTGTTCGCCGGCGTGGGCGAGCGTACCCGTGAAGGAAACGACCTCTGGGCCGAGATGAAGGAATCGGGCACGATCAGCAAGACAGCCCTGGTTTACGGCCAGATGAACGAGCCGCCGGGAGCAAGGCTCCGTGTCGGTCTCTCGGCACTGACCGTGGCCGAATATTTCCGCGACACCATGGGACAAGATGTGCTCCTGTTCGTTGACAATATCTTCCGGTTTACCCAGGCAGGGTCCGAAGTGTCCGCGCTCCTCGGCCGTATGCCGTCGGCCGTCGGTTACCAGCCGACACTCGGCACCGAAATGGGCGCGCTCCAGGAGCGCATCACCTCCACGAAAAAAGGCTCCATCACTTCGGTGCAGGCCATCTACGTTCCTGCCGACGATCTGACCGACCCGGCGCCGGCAACGGCGTTCGCGCACCTCGATGCAACCACGGTGCTGTCGCGTCAGATTGCGGAACTCGGCATATACCCGGCCGTGGACCCGCTTGATTCTACGTCCCGTATAATGGATCCCCACGTGGTCGGAGAGGAGCATTACTCGGTCGCGCAACGGGTGCAGCTCGTACTTCAGCGGTACAAAGAGCTTCAGGACATCATCGCCATCCTCGGCATGGACGAACTGTCCGACGAGGACAAACTGTCCGTGTCCCGCGCCAGAAAGATCCAGCGTTTCCTTTCCCAGCCCTTCCAGGTGGCGGAGGCCTTTACGGGCACTCCGGGCAAATACGTGCCGCTCAAGGAGACCATCAAGGGATTCAAGGAAGTAGTTGACGGGAAAATGGATGATATTCCGGAGCAGGCGTTCTACATGGTCGGCCCCCTCGAGGAAGTGTTTGAGAAGGCGGAGAAGCTCGGTTATAAGCGTTAACTATCGTGAATGACGATGGGAGAACAGGCTAACGTTGCAGGCCCCTCACCCGTGAGCGTTGAAGATTGGAAAAAGAAAATGGTCGCTGAAAAAGGGAAAATACTTCTTGAGATCGTTGCGCCGAGCCGACAGGTGGTCCGTTCGGAACGCGTGGACGAAGTGATAGCTCCGGGCAGTGAAGGCGAGTTCGGCGTGCTGCCGGGCCACACGCCCTTCCTTACCACGCTCAAGGTCGGCAAGCTCTCCTACCTTGAAGGCACGGAGTGGCACCATCTCGCCATTGACTGGGGATATGCTGAGGTGGGACCGGACCGGGTCATCATTCTGGCAGAGGGTGCTGACCGGGCGGCGGATATCGACCTCACTGAAGAACGGGCAGTGAAAGAGCGTGCGGAGAAGGCACTGAGCGAAAAGCTCGAACAGAAGGATTATGAAAAGGCACGCATCGAACTCTTGCGGGCCATGATCCGGATACAGGTGGCGGAACAGCACGGACAGAAGTAAGGCACACATTCTTCTCCAGTTGAGATCAAAAGGCAGCCTTCGGGTTGCCTTTTTTATTTTTTCGCGGAGACGAGGGCTGGAAAATCCCTTGACAGCTCCCCGCTCTTAATTTATATTAATTCTAACCAATATGAACACAAAACAGCATCAAAAAGGGGAGGCGGGGCCGCAGTTCAAGCGCACCCCTCAGCGGCTCGCGATCCTGGACTATCTGAAAGGGAACACCGCTCACCCCTCGGCTGAGGACATCTACCGGGCCGTGTCGAAAAAGTACCGGTCCATGTCGTTCGCGACGGTCTATAATACGCTCAATATGCTCACCAAGGCGGAGACCGTGCGCGAACTTACCATTGATCCCGAGAGAAAGCGTTACGACCCGGACACAAGCCGCCATCATCACCTGATATGCGTCCTGTGCAGCAGGATCGTTGACGTTCCCGAGGGGATTGACGTTGATCTGCCGGGAGAACTTGCGCAGGATTTTACTTTGCTCGGGAATCACGTCGAGTTTTATGGTCATTGTTCCCGATGTAAAAAGAAGGGGAAGCTCTCCTGAGCCCCTTCCCGGGATGCATTAGTGATAGGTCATTACTCGGGCCGCCTCGAAATTGTCATTCCCGAATATTCCTGCCGGGAATCCGGTTTCTGGAAATACCAAATAAACATCATATTCCCACGAGTACAGTCACGGGATGACATGCGGTATGAGACGGCAGCTGTGGGTTTCGTTATGAAGAGGAGGTTTTCATGGGAGCTGTAGAGATTAAACCCGGCATCTACTGGGTGGGGGCAATAGACTGGGCGGTGCGGGATTTTCACGGTTACGTGACACCTCACGGCACGTCCTACAACAATTATCTGATCCTTGATAAGCACGTGACACTGGTCGATACGGTGAAGCATGATTTCTGCGAGTACACGATCGACAATATAAGGGGCCTTGTTGACCCCGCGAAGATCGAGAACATAGTGATCAACCATATCGAGAACGACCATATGTCGAGCATCGACCGGGTCATGGAGCTGGCGCCGAAGGCCCTGATCCATATCACTGCGCGCGGGAAAAAGGGTCTCGACCGGTTCTTCGACACCTCGAAATGGCAGTTCAGGATCGTCAAGACCGGCGACACGCTCAATACAGGCTCCAAGACCATTACCTTCCTTGAAACGCCGATGCTGCACTGGCCGGATTCGATGATGAGCTATGTGAAGGAAGACAAGCTTCTGATCAGCCAGGACGCCTTCGGGCAGCACCTGGCCTCGTCGGCGCGCTTCGACGACGAGTTCTGCGACCAGTATTCGGTCACCGCGCTTGAACACGCGGTACGTGACTACTACGCGAACATCCTGATGCCGTTCGGCGCGCTCATCAAGACAAAGCTTGCCGAGGTTCAGAAGCTCGGCCTCGTTATCGACATGATCGCCCCTGACCACGGGATCATCTGGAAGAAGGACCCCGGCAAGATCATTCAGATGTACCTTGATATGGCGAATGATCAGGCTGACCTTCGCGTCGTGATCGTCTACGATACCATGTGGCACAGCACCGAACGCATGACCATCCCGCTTATGGAGGGGGTCAAGTCCGCGGGCGTCGACGTGGATGTGGTCAAGCTCCGGTCCACCCCCATGAGCCTGGCGATCAAAAGCATCTGGGAATCACGGGCCATGCTGGTGGGCACGCCGACGCTTAACAATATCATGTTCCCGTCAATCGCCGAGTTCCTGACGCACCTCAGGGGGCTCCGCCCCAAGAACCGGCTTGCCGGGGCCTTCGGGAGCTTTGGCTGGGGAGGCGGTGCCGTAAAGGAGGCATACGAGGCCTTTAAGAAGATGGGTCTTGAAGTAGTTGAGCCCGGCGTTGAGGTCCTCTACCGGCCGGGTCCGGAAGACGAAAAGAAATGTTTCGAGTTCGGAAAACAGTTTGCGGAAAAGACGATTGAGTATCACAAAAAGTTCAACGGCAATCAGCCGGTAAAGTGTAAACCATAAAGTGCCCGGTAAGTTTACCGGTAAAAGAATAACCCTACTTTAAGGAGGCCCTCATGTGGAGATGCACGGTATGCGGCTACATTTATGATGATGCGAAAGAAGGTAAAAAGTTCGAAGACCTTCCGGACGACTGGGCTTGCCCGGTCTGCAATGCGCCCAAGGATGCATTTGTAAAAATATAGTCCAGCGCTGTTTTCTGCAAAGGCGGCCACGGTTTAAATCAAGGGCCGCCTTTTTCATTTGACAGTCACCGGTGTCCATTCTATAATTTACCGCACAGAGAATATTCCCTGACGGATCATCCGTTGACGTTCGCAGGGGAGAACGCTAGGCAGCGGACGTCTCAGGTGAAGAGGAAGGTCACCCATGCCCGAAAAAAAGACCCGGAGCGTCAAGCATTGGCCTGAAGATGAGCGCCCGCGCGAGCGGCTCATCGCGCATGGCCCCGCTTCGCTTTCCGATGCTCAGCTGCTCGCCATCATCATCAAGAACGGCAGAACGGGGAGTACGGCCCTCGACCTTGCCATGGAACTGCTCGTCAAGTTTGAAAATCTCACAGGCATCGAGCAGGCCGGCATCAGCGAGATCTGCGGGGTTCCGGGAATCGGGAAGGCCAAGGCGGCCGAGATCAAGGCTGCGATCGAGATCGGGAGACGGTATCAGAAACCGAGTCTCTCCGGCGCGTCCTTCTGCTCCAGTCACGACGTCGCAGCGTACTATCAACCGCGCATGAAGGGTTTGAAAAAAGAGATCTTCCAATGTGTGGTGCTGGACACGAAAAACAAGATCAGCAAGATCATCAAGGACGAGGAAATTTCAGTGGGCAGCCTTTCCGCCTCCCTTGTTCATCCTCGTGAGACCTTCAAAGCCGCTATCCGGGAATCAGCGGCTGCGGTCATCTTCATCCACAATCACCCGAGTGGAGATATCAAACCAAGCCAGGAGGACATCCTGCTCACCAGGCGCCTGGTCCAGGCAGGCGAGGTGATCGGCATTCAGGTGCTCGATCATATCATCATCGGCGATGGCGATCATTTCAGTTTCAGAGACAACGGCATGATAACACCTGCGCTGCAATGACACCCATTTTCGGGCGCATAGCATCAATCCCCGATATTCCAGACACCGGACGAACTGTGAGTAATGCAAAATAAGGTCATTATAATAATCATCATAGCGACAATCGCAGTTCTGCTGCTGTTGATTGCCGCCTTGTTTTTCACGAGTGTCATCCGGAGGGTTTACAAGGGGAAAAAATACCGCAAGCTCGACCATTTTCGGGCCATCTTCGAAAAAAAGCTCCGTGATTCGCTTGAATCCGGAACCGTGCTGAGAACGCAGGGCGAGTTCAGCGCGCACCCGAAATCGGACGCATGGCAGGCGATCGAGGATATTCTCCTGAACCTGATCAACGAAGAAAGATATCGGGATGAGGTAATGAAACTGTTATCCGCGCTCGGATACATTGCATTCCATGAAAAACAGATCGAGAACAGAAATATTCAGGTTCGCGCGCTGAGCATCGATAAGCTCGGCAGGATGAAAAGCGAGGCATCTGTTCTAAAGCTCATCCCCCTTCTGGATGCAGAGAACCCCGAGATCGTATCCGTGTCTCTGCGGGCCCTGAGCAAAATAGGAGGACCTGTTGCAATGCAGGCCATCATCGAGCGAATGTCCGTTATTCTGGACCGGTCGATCGTGACGCGCAAGGCAATGGGTATGGCCCTGCAGGCCTTTGGCGCCGATGCGATCTCTTCCCTGGTCGAGCAAAAGGCGGGACGAGGCAATCTCTGGGTCCTGTCGTGCATTCTGGACATTCTCTCCCGGCTGCCGGCTGACCCGCGATCGGTCCAGCTGGCCGCCGGACATCTTTCGAGTTCGAATGTCGAGGTGAGGAGCAAAGCGCTCAAGGTCCTGGGCAGGGCTGAAAATGTCCGCATGGTCCACAATCTTCCGGAGTTGATCCTCCCCCTGCTTGAAGATCCGGTATGGTTTGTCAGGCTGCAGGCAATACGGTCGATCGGGGCGTTGGGGGATGAAGGCACCATGGCTCCGATCGGAAAGCTTATTTTTGACGAAAACTGGCAGGTTAGAAATGAAGCAGCGCGGGCATTGACTGTTTTCGGTGAACGTGCTCTTGACCTTTTCCTCGAGGTGCTTACCGGTACCGACACGTACGCGAAAGACAGTATTTGCGAGGAGATAGAGAAGGCCGATTTTTCCGAGCAACTCATCAAAAACGTCATTGCAGGCGACCCGGGTCTCCAAAAGAAATCGCACACGGTCCTCGAGATCATGCTTTCCCGCGGATTTTCAACGCCGCTCAGCAAATACCTGGAACAGGAAGGCGACGAAGCGGGAAAAAGGCTCATCCGCAGCATGGTAAGAACGGGACCCGGCGCATGAAGAAAATACTCATCATCACGATTATCGGATTCAATTATTGCGTCGGGATTTACTTCGGGGTCATGAATACAATTTACTCGGTCCTTCTGGCCCTTGCCCTCTTTGTCGTGTTCAGGCACCTTCGCCGTATTAAATATTCCCCGTACAAGGAATTTACCCTCTCTCCCGAGACCCCACCCGTCACGATCCTGATCGCCATGCACAATGAGGAAAAGGTCGTTCTCCGGAGCATCCGGTCCGCGCTTGCCACGGAATACCCGTTTTTTGAGGTGATCATCATCAACGACGGGTCGACAGACGGGACATTGCAAATAGTGATCGATGCGCTTGGTCTTAAAAAGATCGATCGCGTCTACCGGCCGTTTCTCAAGACGAAGCCCGTCAAGGGCTTTTACTACAGCCCGGAAACGCCGAATCTCCTCGTGATCGACAAGGAGCAGGGCGGCAAAGCCGATGCGTTGAACTGCGGGATAAATGTTTCACGTTCACCGTATTTTTGTTCGCTCGACGCGGATTCGCTGCTTGAAAAAGACGCGCTCATACGGGTCATGACCCCCCTTCTTGACAGCAACGTTCCGGTGATCGCCAGCGGAGGTGTTGTGCGTATCATCAACGGGCTCCGGCTTACCGACGGGGCCACGATCGAGGAAATCGATCTGCCTGACAACACGCTTCTTCTGTTTCAGATCGTTGAGTACATCCGGGGGTTTCTCTTCGGCAGGGTGGGATGGGACAGTCTGCGCGCGCTGCTTATTCTTTCCGGGACCTTTTCTCTTTTTCAAAAAGCCAGCGTGGTTGAGGCGGGGGGATTCAAGGTGGGCAACGTGGCGGAAGACATGGACATGATCGTTCGGCTTCATCGCCATATGCTGAAGAAGAAAAAACCCTACCGGATCCGATTTGTATCCGATCCGATCTGCTGGACCGAGGCGCCCGATGACTTTAGAATGCTCGGCAGACAGCGGCGAAGGTGGCACCTCGGCCTGATCCAGACCATTTTCCAAAATAGAGAGATGATGCTCAATCCTCAATTCGGCAAAATCGGCATCGTGGTGCTGCCCTACTATGTCCTTTTCGAGATCCTGGGCCCGGTGATCGAAGTTCTGGGATATCTCTGCGTCATTATTTCCTATTTCCTCGGGATCCTGAGCCTTGACTTCCTCCTGCTTTTCCTGACACTGGCGATATTCTATGGCGTATTTCTCTCGACTGCCAGCATCTTTCTCGAAGAATTGACTTTCAGGCGGTATCCGAAGTGGAGTCATCTGTTCAGGCTTCTCCTCTTCGGCGTGCTTGAAAATTTCGGCTATCGACAGATCAACTCTTTCTGGCGGTTCGAGGCGCTCATCCAGTATCTTATCGGGAGGAGAAAGTGGGAGTTGGTCCGCAAAAAAGGACATGAGGAACAAGCTCGGGTCAGAGAAAACGGCACGACCAAATGAAGAATTCGGGACATGGCCTCCTGTGCGGGACATCTGAAAAGGCGGGAATAATATCTTCATTTTAAAGAGGAAGGATTAAAGGAATGATGATTCTTCTTGCATTGAGCCTTGTCGCCGCGATCGCGGATGGTGACATGGCGATGTCAAAGGGCGATTATGATACTGCGGCACAGTACTATCGTGCAGAGGCCAAAGCCCATCCCAAATCGTATGATGCAAAGTTCAAGCTCGCGAGGGCCCTCTCTTTTTCGAATCATCGCGATGAAGCAATTCAGCTGTACACGGAATTACTGGCAACGCGGCCCAATAATTCCGATCTGCTTCTCGCGCGAGGGCGGACCTATGCGTGGGAGAGCCGCTGGAGGGAAGCCGAGGCGGACCTGACCGCGGTAACGAGGCGGTCGCCGGGCTACGCCGACGCATGGTCAGCTCTCGGCGATGTGTATCTCTGGAGCGATTCTCCCGGGGATGCCGTGATCGCATACGGAAAATGGATATCAACGGATCCCGGCGAACCCCGCGCGTACATCGCGCGGGCGCGAGCCTACCGGTCGGCGGGCGACTTCGAAGCGGCCCAGGCCGACTTCGAGGCGGCCCGCTCGCACGGCGCGCCTGACCCCGAGATCGAGCAATATCTCACTTCTCTTCAGCAACGCAGACAGGCGCCCGAATCGGAAGCACCTGACGCGTACAAATGGCTGGCGAACCTGTCATACGGCGTGAGCGAATTTTCACCGGTCCGTGGAACCTGGAATTATTACAGCGCTTCTCTTCGTCATTACTGGCAAACGGGTTCGCTCGCTTTTGAATATCTCGATTCCCTGCGGTTTGGATCTGACGACTATGCCTTGGCCCTCGATGGGTATGTGGATCTCTGGCCGCGGGCGTATGCGAATGTCCGGTATCAGTATTCGCCGCGTGCCATCCTCTACCCGGAGGATTCCTATCGCGTTGAAATATTTCAGGGGGCCGGCAAGGGATGGGAGCCTTCCCTCAGCTATGACCACATGGATTTCGGGACAAGCACCGTCGATATGTATGGCCTCGGACTTGGAAAATATACCGGCAACTGGTATTTCCGATGGCGGACCCTCTTTGTCCCGTCATCCGCGAAACTGAGCATATCTCATCACCTTCTCGCCCGGTATTACTTTGCCGGAAATGGAGATGATTACGTTGAACTGAACGGCGGATTTGGCCAGGGCGGTGAATTCCTCGCGGGAACGACGATCGTTAAGACAACGAGGAGCAAATCGTATGGGGCCGTGTTCCAGAAATATTTCAATCCCCGCTGGGGCTTCAAAATTTCGGCAGGCTACGGCGATAACAATACCTATCCCTTTTTTGAGCGAAGCATCTCGGCCAATATTTTAAGGCGCTGGTGATGAAAGCCCGCAGCCGTTTGTCGGATAGGCGCATGCAAGTCGGTTTCGAAAAGGAAATCGGCTTTGATCCGGGAACAACCCGGGAAATCATGCCATTGACCGGTTTCTTTGAGAGGAAGAGCTGCAGAGCATGAACAGCGCGATCCAGAGGAAACCTGAACAGTCATTTCTCACTTCATTAAAACACTGCATGGCCCTGTTTGCGAGCCTGTCATCAGCGTTATTGATAGCGTTCTTCGCAGTGCGCATGATGGAAATCATCTTCATTTCGAAGACCAGCAATCTTCCGGAGGATATCCGGAATGTTATCGTACAGGCGCTCCTGTCTGATATTGTATCCTATCTGAAAATGCTTCCATTCCTGTTCGTTCCATTTCTCATCATATACCTGGGCACAAGAACGATGAGGTCCCGTTACCTGGTATACGGTATCGGTGGATCGATCGTGCTCATCCTGTACGCAGTATTGATTAAATACTTTGCCACGGCGGGAGTTCCTCTCGGGGCCGATGCTTTCGGATATTCCGTGAAGGAAATTGAAGAAACGGTCAGAGGCGGGATCACGATCAATGCAATTTCAATATTCCTTTTTATCATACCTGTGGCAGTATTCTGGGGTTCGCTGGCGTTTTTATACACCCGCAAGTCGATTAAACCGGCATATGCGTTTGTCGCCTTAGGGGCAGGGATCGTGCTGGCCTTCACGGCATCCGGTTTACCCGCAAGAGCATCATTTGCATCGGAATTATCCTATAACCTGGCAATGAACAAAATGATGTATTTTGCCACGGATTCTTATGCCTATTTTTCTCACGCTGCAAAAGCGAAAGATTCTGTCATTGCCTCCCGTGGGGCGGATGGGCGGCCTGCCAAGGCGCCGGTATTCAAATATCTCGATCCAGAATATCCGTTTCTCAGGACCGACGATACCCGCGATGTGCTGGGCGAATACTTCACGGTTGATTCCACCAGGCCGCCCAACCTTGTGTTTATTCTGGTGGAGGGTTTGGGCAAGGCATTCAGCGGACCCAATGCATATCTGGGAAGCTTTACGCCGTTCCTCGATGAGTTGGCGGGAAGAAGTCTGTACTGGGAGAATTTCCTTGCGTCACAGGGGCGCACCTTTGCGGCGCTTCCCTCCATTCTGGCCTCCTTGCCGTTCGCGGAGCAGGGTTTTAATGAACTGGGTAAACGGATGCCCAGGCATCTTTCGTTGATGAGCATCCTGAAACACAGCGGATATCGGCTCAAATTTTATATCGGCAGTGATCCGGATTTTGATAATGAGCGATCATTTCTCCAGCAACAGGGGGTGGATGTACTGGTCGGAATTGACGACTATGACAACACCTATACGAAAAGCCCCGGTTCCAGCTGGGGTTATCCCGACAGGGAGGTGATGAGGAAAGCGCTGGAAATGGACCGTCGTGATTCGCGGCAGCCATATGTTTCGTTCATACAGACCATGAGCATGCACACCTCATACTCCATACCCGAACAGGAGAGATATCTAAGGCTCGTTGAGGAGCGGATGAACAGATTGGGCTTTGATGAGGTCCGGAAGAAGGAACACCGCACCTACGAAAAGATATATTCCACGATCATGTACACGGATGAGGCATTGCGCTTCTTTTTCGAGCAATACGCTAAACTTCCCGCCTACCGCAATACCCTATTTATCATTACCGGAGACCATCGCCTGCCTGAGATCGAGATGTCCACCAAGATCGATCGATATCATGTCCCGTTGATCATATTCTCGCCCATGCTAAAGCGCACCGCCTCTATCCAGTCGATCTCATCGCAATTGGATATTACCCCTTCCCTGCTTGCTTTCCTTAAAAAGAATTTTCATATAAATGTCCCTTCGACCGCTGCCTGGGTCGGTACCGGACTTGATACGGACCCTTCATTCAGAAATATCCACAGCTATCCCCTCAAACATACGAAAACCGATCTGATAGATTATATTTCCGGAATGTATTTCATTGATCAGGATACCTTGTTTTCTATCGGTAAGAGTCTGGATCTGGAGCCGATACAGGACGAGGGGAAAAAGAACGAGCTGCTCGCAGAATTCAGCCACTACAAATCACTGAACGACCGATTTACCCGTGAGCTGAAACTGATTCCGGACAGCTTGTATGAACAATACCGCCCGTGAAAGAACAGCGGAGATATAGTCATCTGCCGTCGGACGGCGATCCGGATCCGGGGGTATTAAGACGAGGCCCCGGATTTGTCGACGCCCATGTGCACCTTAAGGATGCATGCTGCCTGGATGCTATCGTCGATGCCGGCGTTATCGCAGTGCGGGACGCGGGTACGAAAAACGGTGTAAGGTCCGTGAGCAATAAAACGATTGAACGGTCGGCTGCCCCAATCGTTGTTTCCGCAGTATGGGCTCTCTGGAAAAAGGGCGGATATGGGTCGATGTTCGGCAATCCCGTAGAGACCAGGGACGAGATCCAATCCGAAATTCTCAAGCTCAAGCGCGGCGGCGCTGGTATAATAAAGGTCATGGCATCCGGCATGGTGAGCCTCAAAGAGCCCGGCATGGTGACCGCAGGTGGCTTCAATAGCGAGGAGCTTCACTTCATCGTGAAGGCAGCCGCAGACTGCGGCCTGGGCGTCATGGCGCATGCAAACGGGGAACAGGCGATCATTGACGCCGCCGCAGCGGGGGTCCGGTCCATCGAGCACGGGTTTTTCATGTCCGATCGAGCGCTCGACGTGATGGCAAAAAGATCCACATTCTGGGTGCCAACGACCGGAGCGCTCAAACGCGCTGCCGGGTCCGGCAAGGCATCAAAAGAAATAGAGGACTTTATTGCCGGGTTGATCCATTCTCATCTCGAGATGATACTGCGTGCTCACGGTATCGGCGTTCCCCTCGCCGTTGGAACGGACTGTGTGCTGCCTGATTTGCGGTACGCGGAAGCCTACGAGGAAGAGCTATTGCATTTTGAGCAGTCGGGGATTTCCCCTGACGGGGTGATGAAGATCGCCTGTGAAGGCGGGGCAAGGCTGTTGGGAATTTAATGCACTGGGTCATGGGTCAGGGGTCAAGGGTCAAGCACGCAAATCAAGTGTTTACCCTGCCCCCTTGCTACTTGACCCATGACCCATTTTTATCAGGAGGTTTCATGCGAATCGGAGTCCTTTCAGGCGGGGGCGATGCCCCTGGTCTCAATGCGGTAATACGCGCGGTCACGAAGACGGCCATCTTCAAGTACGGCTGGCAGGTTACGGGCATCATCGACGGGTTCGAGGGCCTGCTGACTCCGACAAAAACACGCCAGCTCACCTCATGGAACACGCGGGGCATCCTGTCTGTCGGCGGCACCATTCTCGGCACCACGAATCGAGGCAACCCCTTTGCACATAAAACCGTCGTTGGCGGCAGGGAGATCGTGGAGGACATGTCGCCGGAGGTGCTGGAAAACATCACGGAGTTGGGGCTTGATGTACTCGTTGTCATCGGCGGCGACGGATCTCTTAAGATAGGCCAGGGGATACACAAACTCGGCGTTCCCGTTATCGGCGTTCCCAAGACCATTGACAATGATCTTATGGCCACCGACGTGACCTTCGGCTTCCAGACTGCGGTGGATACCGCGACCGAAGCGCTTGACAAGCTCCATACCACGGCAGAAAGCCACCAGCGGGTGATCGTGCTTGAGGTGATGGGGAGATATGCCGGTTGGATCGCCCTCGAGGCGGGCATGGCTGGCAGCGCCGACGTCATCCTGATCCCCGAGCTTCCGTTCAGCATGGAAAAAGTGACGGGGAAGCTTCTTGAACGGAAAAAGGCGGGGAGCAAGTCAAGCATTGTGGTCGTGGCCGAGGGAGCCAAACCCGCGGGCGGCGAAATGTCAGTACGCGAGAAGGCCGCCGACGGCTACGTTCTAAGGTTGGGCGGCATGGGAGAGATCGTAGCGAATGAGATAAGCAGGCGCACCAGCTTCGAGACACGGGTGACCGTGCTTGGCCATGTGCAGCGGGGAGGAAGTCCCTGTCCCTTTGACCGGTTGCTGGCCACGCGTTACGGCGCATACGCCGTAGAGCTCATTGCTCAAAAGAAGTTCGGAGAGATGGTTTCCTATCAGCCCCCGGTCATAACCTCGGTGCCGCTCGAGAGTGCGATCAGCAAGCTTAAACTCGTTGATCCCGACGGCGAACTCATTCATATCGCCGAGGGGATGGGAGTGAATTTCGGCAGATGATCCTTTTCATCCTTACGATCTTTATCATCTACGGAGGAGTGCATGTTTACGCTTTCCTCAAGGCAAAGAGCGTCTTTGCGTTCGGTCCGATCATCGGGGCAGCGCTGGCCGCGTTCATGGTGCTCATGGTCGTCGCGATTCTTCTGGTCCGGACACTCGAATCCCATGAGCATGAATTGTCGGCGAGGATACTCTCCTATATCGCGTACTTCTGGATGGCGGTGTTGTTCCTCTTTTTCTGCGGTTCCCTCCTCTTCGATGGCGTCACCTTCATCACCCGAATAGCCGGCTGGATGACGCGGTACGATATCTCCTCTTTTCTCATCCCGGCGAAGACCTCGTTCTACATCAGCCTTGGCCTGGCACTCGTTATCTGTGCATACGGTTACTTTGAGGCAAGGGACATCCATACGGAACGGCTGGTCATCGAGACCACGAAACTTCCCGCGGGCATCGACAGGCTAAGGGTCGTGCAGATATCGGACGTGCACCTCGGACTCGTCAACCGGCGCGAGAGGTTCGGCCCGATGATCAAAGCGGTCAGGGACGCGAATCCCGACCTATTCATCGTGACGGGAGACCTGGTGGATGCCCAGATAAACCATTTTCCCGGCCTCGCCGATATGCTCCGTGAAATCAAGGCGAAATATGGGAACTACGCCGTCATGGGGAACCATGAGTATTACGCGGGACCTGAAAGGTCGCTCGAGTTCATCCACGAGGCGGGCCTTACCATGCTGCGTGATGAGGTGGCCGCAGGCGGTCCGGTCACGATCGTCGGCGTCGATGACCGGACCGCGGTACAGCTGAAGATTGGCCATCCCTCATCAGAGAAAAAACTGCTGGACGGTCTGCCGAGGGACAAGTTCATCCTTTTCCTTAAACACCAGCCGCACATCGACCCGAACACCATCGGCCTCTTTGACCTCCAGCTCTCCGGACATACGCATAAGGGGCAGATATTCCCCTTTACGTTGCTGACGCGTCTGTCCTTTCCGCTGAATGCGGGTGACTATGATCTCGGAAAAGGATCGCTTCTGCATGTAAGCCGCGGGACCGGAACCTGGGGGCCGCCCGTCCGGTTCCTTGCGCCTCCGGAAGTGACCGTTATCGAACTGGTGCGGAAGGCTTCTTCCTGAACCACGCCGGCTGAAGAGGACGGTGCTGCCCATGAAATCATCGCTCGTTTTATCGATCCCGCTTTTCATTCTGCTGTCCGGATGCATGACCGAACGCATTCACCCGGCCGGGGAATACCCGATTGTTGCCAAGCAATCCACATTTCTCGTAAAACAGATCGAATACGATGATCATGGACGACCCCTGTTTCCCGCGGTCCTTCGCGATCGTCCGGGACAGGCAGGGGATGTGTTCACCATCGTGCATTCCGTGGACAACCAGCCGGTCAGGTCTTATGACATCGTGATCGTGAAAGAGCAGCGAGCCGATATGAGCCGGCCGTTCGCGATCGTTTACGAGTGGACGGGCAGGGGGTTTGAAGCCGGCCTTTCCATTACGGGTAATCTCTTCCGGGGCGGTGTTTACGCATCGGGAAAGGAAGTGCTGGCGGTCGTCGCGATCGAAGCGGCCCCGATCGTCATTGGCGGGGTGACCGGATTCGTCGTCGGGATCGTATCCAGCATCCCTCAAACGACGGCTGAATTGAGGCGCGTGATCGTGAATGCACGTGAGACGGTCATTGGATACACGCTCTATCAGTATGATGAAAAGGGGAGGATAAGGTTTATGAAGATGTATTCTCCTGCCGGGAATAACGCGGAACTGGTAAGAACGGAGTTCTTTTACGAAGGTGAAAACAGGGACCCGATAAAAACCGAGGTAACAAGCCTCGTCGAAAAGAAAATCAGGTTGATTCAATAAGATTCCCGAAGTAAAATCCGGAAGAATAGATGCTCTCGCCTTCCGGGCCGGATGTCCAAAAAAAGGCCCCGGAGGTTTTCTTCCTCCGGGGCATGAGAGCAACGTCAGGACAGCGTTACTTTGTGATCGCGAACTTGCCGTCCTTGTCGATGGCTACGTTCGCGGCCAGGAACTGAACATTATAGCCCTTCTCCTTCAGCAGGTGGTAGGCCATCTCAGCACGTACACCGGTGGAACAGTGGGTGATGATCTTCTTGTTTTTGGGCACCTCTGCCAGACGGCCCGCCAGTTCCTCCTCAGGGAGGAGCTTTGCGCCCTTGATCATGCCGGCATTGCCCTCGTCCTGGTTCCGTACGTCGAGGATAAGCACATCCATCGGGGTGACCGTGGCAATCCTAGTGAAATCCTCGATCGAGATCTCGCCCGGCCTGGGCTTAGGTACGTACGCGATGTCAGCGGAGAGCTTGCCGGTTTCAACGGGATAGCCGGCGGTCTTCCACGCCTCGAACCCTCCGGTCACGATATCAACCGGCATATAGCCGGCAGAGATCAGGACCTTGGCAGCTTTCATAGCATCATCGCCGCCCTTCTGATCATAGATCATGATCGGCGCTTTCTTGTCCTTTGGCGGGAACTTGGCCAGGGCCTTTTCCAAGTCTGCGACAGGGAGCGTAACAGCTCCCTTGATGAATCCCTTTTCAGCATCCTTCGCTGAGCGCACATCCAGGAGCACGTGGGGGATGCCCTTATCGACCCACGCTTCCTTCAGAAACTGCGTGGACAGGACAGCGTAGTTCTTCTTGAGCCATTCCGGGAGGCCTTCATGGTAGACCTTCACGTTCGTGTAACCGAGCTTTTCCGCCCGACCGGCGGAGTTGGGGCTCATTGCTCAGGTGACACCGGCGCAGTAATAAATGATCAGTGCGTTCTTTTCCTTCGGGAGCTTTTCCGTCATTTTATCGAAGGCCGCAAAGGGGATGTTGACCGCTGTGGGGATCGCGCCTTCCATGAAGCGGGGCGCCGGACGGGCGTCGACCAGGAGGTACTTGCCTTTCTCCGGGCCCATCGCAACCAGCTTTTCCATGTCCGCAGTGGTTATTAGCTTCTCGGGCGCGACCTTGATGGCTGTTTTCGCCGAGACCAGGGTCGCGAACTTCACCCCGTCCTTCTCGGTGAACGCGATGTGGATTTCCTTGCCACGCTTCAGGCTGTACAACGATTCGGACGGAGAGTCGGCGAAAGTCGGGATGTTCGCGAGTTGGAGAGTGTTCTTGTCGAACCGGAGTATCTCGGTGGCGTCGTCGATTTTGATCTGGATGGACTGGGTCTTGTACGATACGTTGTCGAAGTTGCCCCTGAGGTTTCCGGGCACTGCCTGGTGGCAGTTGGTGCAGAGTTTAGCGATGGTGGGCTTTGCCTGCGGCGCTGCCGCTCCGGCAGCCTTTTCCTGCGCAGCAGCCTGGTCAGCGATCATCGCCAGACCGAAAACCATAGCCGTTGCGCAGCCGATGCTAAGAAGTCTTTTATGCAACATGTTTTTCTCCTTTCGGTGAGTGCGACAGATTTTTTCAATCATTTCGATAGCTTTGCTTTTTGGAAGGGAAATGCAACGCGAATGACCAACGCATGGATTGTATTATAATTGTAGCTTTAGACTTAGTCAATATAAATTCCTGCTTTGTAGTGGTCGTGTCGTTTCTGTTTATCGACAGAAAAGAGGAGATTCGGCATGTTGGCGTGAGAAGGGACTTATCACCTAGAGAAAACCCTGTGCTCCCAAAATGATAATGTCCTATTCTGCCAAAGTAGAAATGTCCTATTCTAAGTTACAATATCCTGACGTTATTGGAGGGTACTGTGACGGACAAGGACATGATCACAATGAGCAGGAGAGAG
>JBARBN010000184.1:0-28833 GCA_049793155.1 Nitrospirota bacterium | reverse complement strand
TTACTGGGTTACACGTCTTCACAGTTGTCGGCTATGATGTCGATGTTCACAGCCGCTCCGACAACTGTTCCGTCAGCGCCGATGGCAAGGTTCGCATTCAAGGTCAGCGGCAATGGCTTGGTTGTTAACGTTGACGGCAGTGCATCTAAAAATGTTAGCAGCTACTCGTGGAATTGCGGAGGTGGAACACTCGTTGGCTCAGGCGCAATCGCTGAATGCGATTTCGCTACCTCCGGTACCTTCACTATCAGCTTGACGGCCTCCGGACCGGCTGGCAGTGACACGAAGTCGACGCCCGTCTACTTACAGATGAACAACAGACTGCCTGTTGCAGGATTTACAGGCTTTACGTTCAGCGGCAACGTCGCGAGCGTTACTGACGCTTCGCATGATCCGGATGGAGACAGCACTCTCACGATATTCATTAACTGGGGTGATGGTACAGGAACATGGACAACAGCAGGGATGATAGCAACCCATCCCTATAATCCAGGCACGTACACCATCTATCTCAGCGCGAATGATGGTAAGGGTGGCAATTCGACCGTAAAGGTCGGCACTGTGACCCCGACAAACGTCGCGGGTACCGTTTCCGGCGTTGTATCGACACCTTCTGCTACACCGATTCCAGGTGCTATCGTTACGCTGTATAATGGTACGACGGCTATCGCATCTGCGGTTACTGGAACAACTCCTATTAATGGCGGCTATGTACTTACGAACGTACCTATTGGTGGACCGTATACCCTGAAGACGAGGAAGGGCGGCTATCTCTTCGCTGATGTGACGATTGCGTCAGTGAATGCTGGCGCCAACTCTCAGAATGTATCATCAGGCGCGGCCACGCTCAGCGGTACTATTGCCAATTCTGGGAATGGTGTTGCAGTTGAACTGCGCGACAGCTCCTGTGTTGTAACGTTGGATGCAGTCATAAGCTACGGTACGTACACCTTCATTAACGTAGCGAATAGCACCACCTATTGTGTTGTTCTTCCGAGTGGTGGAACACCGAACACACTCTCGGTAATCATGCCTGTTTCGGGCAATATGATTAATCAGAACCTGACATACCAGTAACTTCCTTCCGTATTGCAAGGCAGGCGGGGCTACCCGCCTGCCTTTTTTTATGAAAGATAATGGTTGTCATGGATATTGCCAAGAACAACTGTTCATGATATCATTGGGCCGCTTACTTTAAGATGCTTTTTGGACGCAGATTTGCGCGGATAACGCAGATTTTTAAAGATTTCTTAAAATATCAGGCCTCTTCTTTGATTAAAATGAAATCATAATATTTATTAATTATCTGCGGTCATCTGCGTCCAAGTACTTCTTGTCGTTGTTTCACTTTGTGATCTCTATCGCTCTGCGCGAAACCCGACCTGAAAAATTGCACTCATAAATCTCATTTCCAGAAAGGAAACAAATGAAGAACGTCATTTCCACAATTTTGGCTGTACTGATCGTTGCCGTAATCTCCCTCACCGGGTCATCCTGTAAGAAGGAACAAAAGGCTGCGGTACCACCGTCGACACCCGAGCAGAAGGCGAAAATGGAGGAAGTAAAAAAAGATGTGGAGGCGGCCAAAAAGGACATTGTAGCGCAGGTGAACGGAGTTGACATTAGCATGCTCGACCTTATCGGCGAGATGAATACGATTGCCCAGCGGGAGAGGGCAAAAGCTGGAGGGGAAAAGACCCCCGCGTCGATGGAAAAAGTAAAGAAAGAGGGTCTGGACAACCTGATCTTTAAGGAACTTGCCATCCAGGAGTCTACTAAGCAGGGGATCGTGGTATCTCCCGAGAGAGTGGCCATCATTGTTGATCTTATGAAAAAACAGACTGGCTCTAAAGAGGCCTTCCAGCAATACCTTGATGAACGGCATATGACGGAGGCCGATCTCAGAACGCGGATCGAGCGCAGCCAACGATTTGAAATGATCACGGCAAAGGAGATCTTTCAGAAGATCAAGCTCGATGATAAGGACATCCGCGCAGATTATGATAAGAACCGGAATGAATACAAGGACAGCACCGGGAAACAATTGACCTATGAGGAGTCCGCTAATTTCATACGAAAGAAGTTGATATCGGAAAAGGGCGCGGTTTTGAAGAAAGAGTGGGCAAAAGCCCTGAGAAAGAACGCGAAGATCGTGATAGAGAAGGACAGCGGGAAATAATTGCAGTGCGGATTTACCACGGAACAATCCACGGAATATCACGGATTTGATTTAGGATTTATCGCAGTGAGTTTTTTGATGTTTCAGTGTAATTCCTGAAGATCCGTGGTAAACTTTTTTATCACCACGGAAAACTCCGCGCGAAATCACGGATATGATAATGAATAACTTATTATATGAAGAACTGACTTATCAAATTATTGGAGGGGTCAGGAAGTATATAAAGAACTTGGACCAGGTTACTTGGAATCTGTTTATGAAGATGCTTTATGTTATGAACTGAATTCCCAGAATATAACCTTTCAAAGGCAACTGGAGTTGGATGTCCATTATAAGGATGTTGTTTTTGAACGTAGGTTTCGAGCTGATTTATTAATAGAAAACAAAGTTCTTCTTGAAAATAAGGCAATAAAAAAGGTAACTCGGCAGGACGAAGCACAGCTTATCAATTATCTCAAGACAACCAACTTAAAGGTCGCCCTTTTGTTTAATTTTGGTGGAGAGAAATTTGACTTTATTAGGAGAGTATTTTAACGGTTCAGTGTAATTCCGTGAAAGTCCGTGGTAAACAGTAATTTGAATTTTGCTGTTTAAAGGAGGCGTCTATGCTGAAGAACATCGCGAAGATGTCCCTATATTCGTTTATCTTTCTGGCTGTTTATCTGGTCCTTATGCTGTTCATTCCGCCGCGGACCTTTTCCTCTCATGGAACCTATGATCTTCCAAAACTGCCTGCTCCTGAAGAGTACGGCGATGTCTTTATCGACAGATTTTCCAGTCAGAAGAAGGTCATTCCTGTCGTGTTCTCCCACTGGGTGCACCGGCCGAAATATACGTGCCGGGTATGTCATGTGGAACTGGAATTCGCGATGAAGGCGGGTGAAACCGGCGTGATGTGCGGCGGAGGGGAGGTATTGGGGAAATTCTGCACCGCCTGTCATAATAACAAGACTGCGTTCGGGCCAAAGGGGCCGGGTGGAGAAAAGAACTGCGACCGCTGCCACAATGCCAATGCCGGTCCGAACAGAGAAAAATTTGCAGAACTGAAAGAAAAAATGCCCAAGTCTGAGTTTGGTGACGGGATAGACTGGTCAAAGGCGCTTAAGGACGGTGTGATCAAACCGAAGAATAGCCTGAAAGATGGTTTTCAACCGATGGTCATAACAACGAAGCTCTCGCTGGAGGCCGAGATGTCCGGGATCCCGCCGGCTGTCTTCCCCCACAAAATCCACGCGGAATGGACCGATTGTGACATGTGCCATCCTGATATTTTCAACATCAAGAAAAAAACCACAAAGCATTTCGCGATGAGCAGGATCCTCAACAATGAATTTTGCGGGGTCTGCCACCTGCGCATTGCCTTTCCGTTGGATGATTGTAGGCGGTGCCATCCGGCGATGAGAAAGTAGATTAGAGGCAGGTGGATAAGCTGAAGGTGTTTAGGCTTAAGGTAGAAGGGGAATGAACCAGGCGGGTAGGCTGAAGGGGGATTAGGAAGGTTTAAAACTTCAGCCTTCAACCTAAATACCTGATACCTGCATTTTCTTCAGCCTAACAACCAAAAAAAACTCTCTCAATAAAAAAGGGGACCTGATTTTATCAGGTCCCCTTTGCGTTCTCTATCTATGTTACCCGCTGATCCTCTTTCTTCTCATAAACGCCGTCGAGCCGGCAATGATCATGACCAGGAACATCACCATTGCCGCGACCGGGTACTTGACGCCGTACACCAGCGGCGACAGGGCAGCCCGTGTAACGGCTCTAAGCATATCATGCTGGGCGATATAGTCCGCCACGGGCGGCGACCAGGTGTAATACAGGTTTACGAAGGCCCTCCCCGCCGCGTTTGTGAGGAGATACTTATCCCGGAATTGCCGCAGAACCATGACGTCATCGGCCATGTAGCTGCCGTAGGCGGCCGTGGCGATAAAACAACCGCCACCACCTCCGCCACCACCTCCTCCGTCACCAGGAGTTGGAGGCGGCGGTGTTGAGGCAGGCGCCGAAAGATTGGCGTCTAATTCCGATACGAACGTGTCGTAGGTTAGGCCGTTTCCGGAGTTAGTTGTCGCCCATGCGGTTGACGTTGTCGGGAAGTCCGTTGAGATCGTAAAACCTACTACATAAACGTTTCCATTTGCATCAAGCGCGATGGCATTAGCAAAATCTTCATTTGCGCCGCCGAGGAAGGTCGACGCGGGAAGCAGTCCAAGCGTGTTAGTGAGCTTCGAAACGAAAGTATCGTGCTGGTTAAGGCCGCCGTTAAAGGAAATGTCATAGGAGCCGGTAATCACGGGGAAGTCTGTAGACGTGGTATCGCCGAACACGTAAACGTCGTCGGTGGCGTTTATCGCCAGTGCGTATGCATGGTCGTCATGGCTTCCAGCGAGATAGGTCGATGCATCAAGGGCCCCGAGTGTCGGGACAATTTTTGATACAAATGCGGCAGCTCCGGTCTTTCCGCTTTTCAAAGAGGTGCTGTAGGCTCCGGTTGTCATGATATTGGTTGAAGTCGTATCTCCCGCCACAAAAACGTTACCGCTGCTGTCCAGGGCCATGGCATAAATGTGGTTATTCCCGTTTCCACCGATGGAGACTGATGGGTGAATAAGAGAGACCAGGTTGGAGTCAAGTATGGAGACAAACGCGTCCATCGTGCCCGTGTTTCTGGTGACGAGAGAATTGAAGGGAAAGATCGTGGAACTTGAAGTCGTATCTCCTGCAGCGTAAATGCTCGTTCCCTTAATTGCCAGGGCATACACGGAACTGTCGCCGTCTCCACCCAGATAGGTTGAAGCCTTGAGGGTAAGGTTTTGATCATACCTTGCTATAAACCCGCTGGAAGTGCCGCCATTGAGCGTGGTTTGCAGCGCTCCGAGTGTTGCAGGAAAGTTCGAAGACAAGGTTGCCCCGCCAACGTAGATATCCGTGCCATTTGTCGCGAGTGCATAAGCATAGTCATCGCCACTCCCGCCGAGATACCTGGATGCGGTAAGATCATTGAGGGTGGATGTGAGTCTGGACACGAAGGCGTCATAGTCTGTTGTGGTCTTGGTAGGGCTTGAATTAGGAAAATCGGTTGAATTTGTATATCCGCATACATACACATCGCCGGTTCCTCCCAGTACAATGCCTGTTGCCGCATCAGTACCGCTTCCACCCAGATAGGTTGTAATAAAATTCGACCCTGTCAGGTCTGGGTCAAAACTTGCTACAAAGGCATTTCTATTTTTATTTGGTTTTCCCGGATAGTTCGTGCTATTTTGATAGCCAGAGTTAAAGGGTGTTGGGAAATCGATGGAATCGGTAAACCCGGCTATATAGATCCTGCCATTTCCTACTACGACGGACATGGCAAAGGCCCCACTACCAGAAGGCGTGCTAAGGGAACCCTCATTGTCTGCGCCACCGAGATAGGTCGAGGCGAGGAGGGGATCGATCACAAGCTCCCTTGTTTTGTCATACGCGCCGACGGTGAAGCCGTATCTCAATTTGGAGTTGGGAGTTCCCCCGATGGAAGCGTTTGAGGGCAGGCTCCGTGCGGAGTTTAAGATACGGTAGGCAGCAGCGATTTCAATCCGCTTGCCATTGATTTCCTGGTAGGCGACCGGTTTCGTAAATTTAACCGTTCCGATGCCGGTGTTTACAAGCAGTTCGCCCTGTTTGTTCACCTTCAGTTGTTTCGCGCCTTCCATGTTCATTGCGATCGACGCGGGATCGGCCTGTGGACTTACGTAAAAAAGCTTCTCGACGTTGTTTCCGTATGCCTTTAGCTTAAGGTCCACTCCCTTATAGATCTCGCCGAGGCTCACGACACTATACGTGGGAACGTTTTTTCTCCATTGCGACCTGTCTTTCCCCTTGAAGTAGTTCACAACAGCCGCGGACCGCTCTTCGCCCGTGACGGATCGAATCTTTGCGTTCAGCGGTCTTTCTTTGATGACAGCGCCGCTCACGACTTCCTCTCCCTTCATCTTGGGCAGGGAATAGACGATCTCTCCTTTTTCCGTTACAAAAACGGTACCGCCGAAGGTATTGGCATAGAATTTAACCTGTTTGTCCGTCTGCCCCAGATTTGCAGTGAACGGGAGGCGGAGGCTCTGAAGCTTTGTTCGGACTTCTTCCTTGGACGGAGTGCTTGCGATGCTCTTTTTGGACAAGAGCGGCTGTGCAAGAAATCCGGCCAGCACGAGGACCGCAATGAGACTGAGATACGATGCTATCTTTTTCATGATACCTCCCCATTTAAATATTTTAGATTCGAGGTGAGAAAATATAGATTCTTCAGTAACTAAACCTTCAGCCGTCAACTTTCAACCTTTAACCTGACAACCTAAGTAGCAGAAATTGAAATATGATACTTGCGATCATATATAGTGTCAAGGCCTAATTTCCTGCAAGTAGCGCCCTGGCAGCTTCTTATGGCAACTGTAACAGAATACCTTTCCTCGTGACCTCCTCAGATAGAACCGTTTATTTCCGCTTTCATCCCGATACTCTCCATGAAAGTCATGGCAGGTGACACATCCGATCCTTCCACGGTTGTCGAGAAGCATGTCGGGAGGGACCGGCATGGAAGGGACGATGCTCATGGGGTGAGAACGCATATCAGGGATGCCGTGGGGTTCCTCATGGCATTTCACGCACACTTCCCCGACGTCGCTGTGGAGAGAGGGCGTCTCGCCGGAGAAGGACAGTCGCGTGTGGCATTCTATGCACGCCACATTGAGAACGCTGTTATGCCCGAGGTCTATATTGCCCGGGTTAACAGCGGAGAACGCTGCGATGAGTATGATGACGGATAGGGTCATATTTTGAAGACCTGAACTTGTTCTTCCAGAGAACTGATCGAAGCCCTCATTGTGCGGATGGCAGCCCGGGCCTCCTCCGTATTGGGGGCATTTTTCAGGACCTTTGAAGCCCTGGCCAGCTCATCAGCCCGATTTTTCACTCCGGAGAAGCGATCATGGAGCATTTCGACCATGGAATTGAGCTCTGCAGCGAAGTCTTTGAACTCGTCAATGTCCCGCAGGGTGACACGGCAGCTCAAGTCCCCGTTGCCGATCGTATGAAGATCCACCATGATTCGGTGGAGTGGCCCTGATATCTTGTCGTACATCCCCCGCGCAACCCACAGGAAGAGAAGACTGACGCTTACCACGGCCAGGATGCTTGCAGTGAATGCTTCCGGGGAGAGAAGTGCGCCGGCACTGATATTCGGCAGGCGCATGGAAAAAAGCAGGCTGTCGATCTTTTTTCTGGCAAGAAGAATGAACACCGTGACCGTGATAACGTTAGCCAGGACCGAGGCTGCGATGAATCGCAGCATGAACCGACTCTGAAAGCCTTTCTTGGTGAAATAATTTCTTCTTTTGTATGGTCTTGCCATAGTCATCTCCGTGAAGACTAATTGTAATGTCAAAATCTAACCACAGAGTTCGCTGAGAAAGCCCCAGGATTTAATCTCTGTGAGCTCTGTGGTTAAGTATTGCAGTTTCATTCCTGCGCCCTATTTTTATACTATATGACACGCGAAACAAAGCTTGCTGTTCTCGTCGCTCATGACGAGTTTTTTATGGATCAGCGAATAGGGGTCGTGACAGGATCCGCATCCCACTTTTCCGTTGAAGAAGCGGATTCTGCGGTCGACCGCGGCCATGGGTTTGAGGTCGGTTTTGGCGCCTCTATTTACTCTGACAGCCTCATAATTCACTCCGATCGGGTGGCTGTTCCGGTCGTTTCTAAGGAAGCTCTCCTGGTGCGTCCAGGACCCGGCCATTATCGTTGCCGATGTGGCATAGGTGCCGTCGTGACACGTTATGCAGTTCTTCGACATGGGGTCTACCTCCTGCGAGGAAGCGCTTGTAATGTATTGAGAGCGAAAATGCGCTTCGCCAAGGGACGACTGATGTCCCTGGGAGATTGAGGACAGGTCCTTATGGCAGATCTTGCAGAAAGCCTTGCCGTCTTCCTGACGCCGGAGAAAATGCGAAGCGGTCCCAAAGGGGGTGTAATATTCGGCGTGCACATTGTGACAGGTGCCGCAGGTCAGTTCTCCGGACAGCGAAACAGGCATGTCGCCGGGGACAGCGACATTCTTTGGCCTGACATCCACGGGATGCATGTAGCCCTCGTCAAAGATAGTCTGGTGACAGGTGGTGGTGCAGAGGAATGTGATGGGAGCGGTCATTCTGCGCGCCGACGCGCCGGATGGGTTCGCCGATGTGTGGCACAAGGTACATTGTTTGAAGGCGTGCGGCTGATTTTCCACACTGAGGACAATAAGGACCGCGAAAGCCGTGATAATGAATAACAACATGAAGGCAAGCACTATTTTGCGCCTCATAGTTTGATCCGATTGAGCAGCTCCCTTATTTCATCGATACGCTCTGTGATCTCAGCTGCCGGGACCGCTCCTGCATTTTGTCCCTGTATTTCCGCTTTGTCCATAATGGCAGAAAGCTCCCGGGTCTTGACGCGCACCTGCGAGAGAACATCACGATAACGGCCGGAAAGTTGGTTGAGGTCGGCAGCCAGTTCCTGAATGACGTCATCACTTCGCAGCCGAACTGGTTCCGAGAGGTCGCCCGAGGCTATTTTACGCGTATGCATGCCGAGCTTGTGCAAGGGTCCTGCCACGCGATGTGAATAGGCGATCGAAATGATGACGATCACGGCGAGGATGAGAAGCAGGGCGAAGAAGGAGAGGGCGAGAGATTTCGTGACAAGGGCGCGGTCCAACCCGGCAATGATCCTGAAGTTGTCCCCGTACGAGAGTCCTTGTTCCCGGGGGGCAAGGTAGAGGGCTGTTGCCGTCAAAAGCGCGCCGCAGGCGAAGATCAGCGTGCTCCTGATGACGAAGCTGTGTAAATATGATTTCGGAACCGGCTGCGCGGGATCATGCGATTTATTCATGGATTATAAAAACCTCACCTGGATCCTGAAGTTGTCCGATGACTCAACGCTCCACATCACTATGCCTTTTTTTGTTGTGCCCCCCTGGTTGATGGTGACGATATGCCCCGGTTGCAGCGGGAGCTGGGTCAGAAGGCCGATGCTGACAAGGTCCACGTCGATCAGCGTGCCGGTGCTCTTGAGAGTCATGGGCTTTCCACAGCCGAGATCGGCGTCAACAACGGAGAACTCTATCTCTTCTGGAGGGCTCTTGTCCCCGTGGATTTTTTTATGTTCCGCGCGATTTGTCACTTCTTTACCTTTTCCTTTGCCTTGTCCATGTCCTTTGCCTTGTCCTTTTCTTTGTCCTTTTCCTTTTCCTTCGTCTTTATCGGTTCCCCTTCTTTGCCCGGGTTTTTTCTATCATAAACGTATTTTTGATGACAACCCGGAGCGCAGCTGCCGCCCGTTTCGGTCATAACGAATTTCAGGGGCAGGCTCCATTTGCCGAAGGGGACTTTGTCCGCGATCAATTTTGGGTTCATGCCGCCATGGACGACATGGCAGGCCTTGCAGCTCTTGCCGCGGTCCTTCCGGTTGACATGAAGGTAATGCATATTTTTGTTCCCATCCCTGAACCCCGTTGCATAGCTTGTTGTGGGATTCCTCAGCATGTCGCGGTTATGGCAGCTGAAGCAAAACAGAAATTCGGTGTCGGTGTAGGACACGTAGAACTCGGTCGAGTATTTATTGATCAGAAGCTTGTCATACGGCGTGCCGTGCGGATCGTGGCAGGGAGTGCACTTGCCGTCCCGTATAGGGCCGTGGAGCACGGTCCATGATTTGTTCACGACATTCTTGTGGCAGTCGAGGCAGAGGTCCTTGCCGAGTTTCGGCAGGAGGTTTTCAAAATCGCTCGCATGGGGGGCATGGCATGACGCGCAGCCACGGTCTGATTTGATCGGCGCGTGGATGGTCTTCGCCTCCTTGATCTTGCTTTCGATCTTGGGGTGGCATTGGTAGCATAGTCCGGCGCCGGCCAGGGGAAAGAACTTTTTCACGGCCGACCCGTGCGGATTGTGGCAGGAAGTGCAGCCGCCTGCCAGCGCCTGATGCACGACCTTCTTCTTGGTCTCCGCCTGCATGTCGGTATGACAGGTGAAACAGAGGTCGGCGCCTTTTTTAACGAGCAAGTTCGCATTCTGCGACTCATGCGGATTATGGCATGACGTGCAGTCACCCGTTGATGCAGGGCCGTGGACGAACTTGAAGTCCGTCTTGTCGGGATGGCATGAAGTGCAGAGGTCTTTGGCCGGCTGCGTAAGGAGCTTCGGTTCCGTGGACTCGTGCAGGCTATGACAGGTCGAGCACATGCCGTCCTTTACGGGCGGATGCACGTGCTTCATCGTGCCAAACGCTGTATGGCACTGATAGCACAGTGCGGGAGGCTCCTCCATCAACTTAAAGGTCTTTATCTTTTTTTGGGGGTGCTGGGCGATGACCGGCACGTGGCAGGTATCGCATGGCTGATCCGCCTGATGGATATTTTTTGTTTTTAACATACCCGGATGGCATTTTGCGTTCACGCAGCCGTTGGCCGCTGCAGCAGAGCCGGGTACAGGGTAAAAACAAATTGAAAGTATGGTCAACGTCAATAAGACGGGAAGAATATATGTTTTATCCATAAGTTAAATGATGTAATAATTCCGTTTTTATATAAGCAATAATTAGACCATATGTTTGAGTAATTAATGGGCTGAAATAACAGGGGAATTTTATTTCCGGGTGGGTGAAATGACACCACAGAAGAGTCATATCACGCCGTCGGCAATACTGAGAGGGGGTTCTCATCGGGTTCTCACGGGAAGCCTCTTCCAGTATATGTATTCCGCAGCGTCAGGCTTTATGAGACCCGGCAGTTTTCCGACCCGGGTATAGCCATTAGTGTTGTAAAATTCAGCGGCTTTCCTGTTGAAAGACGAGACACAGAGATAGCTGTTCGCGCAGCGGCGCGCCATTACGCGCTCCGCCATGGCAAGGAGCTTTCCGCCGATGCCTTGCCCGCGAAGTTCTGGCGCCACACCGACGGCGCGGATGTACCCGCCCCGGGCAAATACCGGCTCAGGCGTAAAAATAATGAAACCCGCGGGTTCGTCTCCGGTCATGCAGACGAATGCCTGTTTCAGCGTAATATACTTCAGAAAGTCGATCCGTTCATGCAGCGCCTTCCAGGGCTCTGAAGAGGCGGTGATGGCATTGCAGGTCCGTATGTGCGGGCGCTGCATTGGTATGATCTTAAGAGTGCGGGGCGTCATCACGAGACCTTTCCGAGTCCTGCCTTAGTTTTTTGAAAACCTCTCTGGCCAGGCGTTCTGTATTGTCACGGCTGCCCGTGTTGTCGATGACGTAGTCGGCATTTCCGCGTTTCTCGGCGAGCGGCATCTGACTCGCTATTCTGGCAAGGGCCTGTTCCCGGGTGAGCTTATCACGGGCCGCGAGACGTTCGATCTGCTGTTCCTGGTCCGCATATACCACGACGATCTTGTCCAGATTGCGGTTATATCCAGTCTCTATGAGCAGAGCGGCTTCGAACACGATGATGGCCTCCGGCGTACGGTCTCTGATGTGGGTAACTTGTGTCGTATAGGCGGCAAAAACCCTGGGGTGAAGGCAGTTGTTGAGCCACGCCCGCTGCTCCGCGTCGCTGAATACGATGTCGCCGAGCTTTCTGCGGTCGATGCCGCCATGCGGCAGCTGGATGTCTTTGCCGAAGTGGTCGACAACATCCTGATAAGCATCCTGATCGGGTGCGAGCAGTTCATGAACGATCCGGTCGGCATCGATGACATGTGCGCCGAGGTCCTTGAATACGCGAGCAACAAGGCCTTTCCCGCTTGCGATACCGCCTGTCAGTCCTACGATCAACATACTGATCCTTTCGTCAACCATGCTGTTGTTCAACCTTACCATGCATGGATGATCGCGTATCCCTTTCGTAAAAAAGGAAGAAGCAATTTTCCCGTTCTCATTATACCATCGGAAAGAAAATTCATGTAATCCATATTGTCTACAAGGTAAACCTTCATGAGGAACGCGGCGAAGGCGATATTGAACAAAAGGATCAGCGGATAAGAAAAAATCGCGCCTTCCTCCCTGATATCGTTCTGGTCGGCCTGAAGAAAAACGAAGGTAAGCACCAGGTGGAGCGCGAAGGTCGCGCCGGACAGGAAAATGAGGATGTCGGTTGTCACGCCCCGGGCCTCGGCAACGCGTGCCGTCCAGTACAGGATGAGGGCAAGGGAGGTATAAAGGGGGAAAAAATAGGGGGCAAGTGTTATAATAAAGTTCGATTTGGTTATCGTGACGCGGCCGCCGCGGTCGCTTGCATGGATGGATTTCACGGTGCCTCCGAAGAGTATTGCAAAGAGGGCGTGCGTGAGTTCATGGCCGATGACATAGGTCAATACCGGTTTTTTGAAGAGAAAATGGATGGTGAGATAGGCCAGGCCGCCCGCGAAAAAAAAATACGGGGTATCCGGCCGGTAGCGGACAGAGAAGACCGTTGCCGCAAACTGCCAGGTAAAGCCCACGCAGAAGGGGACCAGTAACAGGCCGAACAGGACTTTCAGGATTTTTTTCCCCATCATATAAGTCGGAAGATTGGAGATTTCTTCCCTGGACTCCCTGCTGAGAACACCACAAATAGTTAAAACATGCAAGGCCTCGGCTAAAATCTTTGAACCGCGGAGACGCGGAGGCACAGAGAGGCACTTTAAAATTTTATTAATACCAGAGCTTTGTTAGGTATTTCTCCGCGTCTCAGCGTCTCTGTGGTAACTCTTGGGCTGTTTAAAAGACCTGGTATCCAATCATACAGCCCGCTGCAGCCGGAAAAGCACTACCGCAGAGGTTAGAGTAAATAAAATATTGGCAAACCATGCCGCCACCGCGGGTTGGAGGACGCCTGAGTGTCCGAGGGATAATCCGACGCTGGTAAGCAGCCAGTAGACTGCAGCGATCGCCACTGCAAGCGCGATCCCCTTGCCTGCGCCTCCGGAACGCACTTTGTGGACACCGAAGGGGATGGAGATCATGACCATCAGCAGGCTGGCCAGCGGGTATGCCAGCTTGCTGTGAAGGTCCACTTCATAGGTAACGGCCTTATAGCCGCTTAATTTGAGCCTTTTGACGTAGTTCCACATCTCTGAAAAGTTCATTTCTTCCGAGTCCTTGACGATCATGCCGAGGTCGTTGGGATTCTCCACGATATTGAAGACCTCGTTATCGGACGATCGGGACTGCACCGCGTCGTTCACCTGGGTGAAGGTGAGGCTGTTTTTCAGCCGCCATGCGCCATTCTCCCATACCAGGCTGCCGGCCTTGATCTGCTCCCGCACCGAGTAGTCGGCATTCAGCTTATAGATGTTCAGCCCCAGCATTTCGTTCCGGTTCGGAGAGACCAACTCAATATTGACGATACTGTTTTCCGGTCCGCGGAGCCACAACTTGGACTGCTGGAACATTACCCGTTGCTGGCTCTTCTCGATCTCCACCTTTCTGATGTAGGTGGCCCGGGAGGTGTAGACCGGCATGACAAATTCATTATTGACGAACCCGAGGCCGGAGATCAGGAGGCCGCCGACAAAAAGAGGCGCAACGATCTTTGCAAGGCTCACACCGCCGGCCCTCATGGCGATGATCTCATTGTGGCGCGAAAGGTTGCCGAGCGACAGGAGTGACGCGATGAGCGTGGCCATGGGAAGCGACATCGATATCATGCTAGGCACGCTGAAAAGGAAATACCGGCCTATCTGGGAAAGCGTTGCATGGTACTTGATGAACTTGTCGGCCTTCTGGAGAAACTCGACGCAGAGGTACACGACGAGGATGCCGATCAGGACCCCAACCATAAGTGAAATGAACTCCTTGAAAATATGTCTGCTCAGGATCGTCATGTGCTTTGTTAAAAACCTTTAGTTCGGATCGTCTTAAAAGAAAAGTCAAAAGCGTTTACTGCGGAGACGCCGAGACGCGGAGAAAAGCCTGGCAGTGCCCGGGTTTTGAAAAATTAAGTACTTGAAGTCCTCTGTGTCTCCGCGTCTCTGCGGTTCAAAAGATCTTTCATTCATCGGCCAGAGTCTATGCCTCGTTAAGCCCTTCTTTTCAACCGTGCTTTCATCCCATAATAGAGCATGCTGACGCGGTTCCCAAGCCCGAGGTTGATCTCCCGTCCCCGTTTGAGGATAAAAAGGAGCGCTGCCAAGGTCATAAGGACGTTCGGTATCCAAAAAGCAAGATAAGCGGGGAATGTCCCGGTCTCCGCAAGATTGGTCGCTCCGCTCAAGATAATAAAATAAACAAGAAAGATCAGGAGTGCAATGGCCACTCCGGCGGACTTGCCGGAGCGGCTCCGCCTGATGCCGAGCGGTGCGCCGATCAGGCCCAGAATGATGCAGGCAAAGGGTATCGAAAGACGTTTGTGCAATTCCGTCTCATAGGTGTAAGAGGGTTTCCCTTCATTGCGCAATCGCTTGATCTCATTGAGAAGTTCAAAGCTGTTGAAGTCATCGACGCTTTTCCCGGGAGAATTTTTCTGGAGTGAATTGCTGATGTCGAGATTGAGCCGAGCTTTGTCGAACCCCATGAGCGAGTATGATTGTCCAACGCGGGGCTGGGTAAGAATGGTGCCAATATCCATGGCAAGGGTCACGTTCATCGCCTGCTGGTCCGCAATGAGCTTCCCGCTTCTCGCCACGATGGCATACGGCTCCCGGGCAGAACGTTCGTCGGAGATAAAAACGCCCTCCAGGTTGTTATCAGAGTCCATCTTGTCGACATAAACGACCATCCCCTCGAAGGAATTGCTGAAGATGCCGGGTTCGATGCCGATCAGGGCGCGCGACTTCACCAGGGCGAACAGGCGGGTCTTGAGCGCCGAGTTTGCGCCGGGGACGAGGATGAGCGAGGTGAACGCTGTGAACAGGAAGGCGAGCAGCGCGAACAGGAAGACCGGCCGGATCATGCTGTAGAGGCTGATGCGGGAGGCCTTCATCGCGGTTATTTCCGAATCCGAGCTGAGTCGGGCAAACGCGGTGAGCGACGCGACGGTGAGCGACATGGGGATCGCGATGACGAGAAAGCCGGGCACGACGTAGGCGAGCACTTCAGCGGTGGAGGCAAGGGTGGCGCCCTTCGAGACGACCAGGTCCGCGAGCCGGAACAGTTTCTCCAGAAGAAGCACGAACAGAAGCACCGCCATGCTGAGAAAGAACGTCGGCAGCATCTCAACGAATATGTAGCGGTCCAATATGCGGGGTCTGAACATGGCTATTTCCTGATCTCCTCGAGGATGTGCTTCTCGATCTTGTTCATGTCGAAGTAATCATTCTCAAGCTCTTCGATATAGAACCGGTCGAGACCGCTGTTCAGGAGAAAATCCTCCCGCACCCTGCTGTCGCGGGAAACGATGATGTGCGGCAGGAGGTTGTTGAGGTAGAACGACTCCTTCCGGATATCGAGAATGATCTCCTCGAAAACGTTGTGCGGGATCGGGCCCTGCACGATCCCCCTGGCCTGGATCTCGCGGTTCAGGTCCTGGATGAAGATCTCCTGGTCCTCCCGTGAGTTCAACTCCGCATAGATGCTCTTGAACCGGTCCTTGATGTAGCGGTGGATGGCGGTGTAAAGCTTGTCTTCCTCGTTGATCTTCGAGATGGATTCGGCGCGTTCCCGGTAGGTGGTGTCGCCGGTCTTGATGCGCAGGAGACCTTGAAACAGCGTGTCGACTTTTTTCCTGCCATACCGGGTCATGTAACGGTTTTCCCGGAGGGGGTCAATGAATATCTCGCGGAACAGATCCGCGCCGATCTGGTCGAAGACCTCCTTGTTGCCGGAGAGGCTGCGGATATTGTCTTCGACAAGGGTCGAGTTCTCCATGAACGCGAGATTGTTGATCGTGCTCGACGCGCTGTCGTACCGGTCGAAATAGGTCAGGATGGAGCTCATGGATTCGAGCGCGGACATGTCATTGGTGTCCCGCGCGTGCTCGTCGCAGGCCCTGACCGTATCGAGCAGAAGCCCCTCAAAGGCCTGGTCCCGCATCGCGGTGGACTTCTGCTTGGCCTTCAACAGCTTTACGAGGTCCTCCTGGGAGACGTGTCCTCTAATCTTGTCCGTCCTGAAGAACAACCCTTCGAAGATCGCGCGCGTGTCCTTGACATATTCCGGTTCCTCCACCTCTACAATCTTCATGTCCTTGAGAAGAAGTTCGTCGAGCGTGTCGAAGAGCGTGTGAGGGATATTGAGACGCAAACTCAGCGTGCGGAGCCGAGAGAGCTTTGCCAGTTCCGAAGGGTTCACCTGCCCTTTTTCCGAGACAGTGATAAGGATGTCCTTGTATTCATCGACGATCTTTTTGTTCTCCGGAAGCTTGTACATCCCGTCGATCTTGATGCGTTCCTGCTGGTAGGGAAGGATCTTGTACTGGTTCGCCAGGTCGTCCAGAAGGGTGAGTGCCTCAGGGGAAAGCATTTTCTGCTCGGCGTAGAACTTGTTGAACGTGTTGAAATATTCCTCGTTGTGCCGGTTTTGCAGCCGGAAAAGAAAAACAAGACCCCGGGTGTCGCCAAAGGCCTCAAAGATCTCCCGGCAGAGACGGGTGTCATCGGCCGCACCCACGGTCGTGCTCCGTTTTAACTGCTTGCCGATGTACTTCAGTATATCGCGCTGAATGTCCCGGATCTCTTTCTGGAACGAGGAGTGAACGAAAAAAAAGTAATTCGAGACGGCGTTGCCGGTAAGAAATACGTGGTCGAAGGACTCTTTGCCTGCCGTGGTGTTGGTGAAAGTGATGTTGTCGGTATTGTCGTAAAAGGCGCCGTACATGACCAGACGGTTCGAAACGTCTTTGCGCAGCAGGTCCTTGAGCGGCAGATCCACGCCGAACATGTATTCGCAAAGGCTGCCGCCGGTCCCCGTGTAGCTGATGCCTCCCGGGGAGATGATGAACTCATTCCTTCCGGAGAAAAACCGGTCCCCCTCCGGGAGCGATTCGTAGCAGTACCTGCTGCTCAGGTCGGCGCCGGCGATCGTGACAAAATAGTCCATTTTTTCGTTGGCCTTGCCGTGCAGCTTGATCTCCTGAATCATAACGGGCATTATAGCAAACTAACCCGGATTTTCAAACGGAAAAATGGCGCTGGTTCCAACTTGTTTTCCAACTTGTGCGGTTTATTCGGTTCTCCCTACGCGCGGAAGTGGACAATGTGACATATTTCGCTTGATACCCCGCGGGGGAAATCGTATAATGCCGGACAAAGTAACAGCGCAAGTATTTAGGCTGAAGACTGAAGCCTGAAGAGATCTGGCTTTTACCAACTCCTTCAGTCTGCCACCTTCAGCCTATTCACCTGGGCAGTTCCAATCTCTGAAAGAGCAGAGCATTCTCATGTCCACAAAGAGCGGGAGCATAAAAAAGATCGCTTTTCTTGCTGTCCTCATCATCCTGATCGCCTTTGTCATCATCGGCTGGTTTGTCATGGGCAGGGGAACAGGCAGCAAGATCATCACGATCGGTGATCGCGCGCCTGAGTTCCACTTGAAGACCCTTGACGGCGGATCTGTCAACCTCGCGGACCTTCGCGGAAAGGTAGTGATGGTCCACTTCTGGGCTACCTGGTGTCCTCCCTGTGTCGAGGAAATGCCGACGATCGACAAGCTGTACCGCACGCTTACGGGTAAGGATCTCATGATTCTTGCCGTGAGCGTAGACGAGGGAGGAGAAGGGGCAGTGAGGTCATTCATTCAGCAAAACAAATTGGGCCTTCCTGTGCTTCTGGATCCCGGAGGCGATGTCGCGCGACTCTATGGTACATATAAATTCCCGGAGACCTATATCGTGGATCGCCAGGGCGTTGTACGATTCAAGGCGATCGGACCACGGGACTGGACCGACCCGGCGAGCCTTCAGATCATACTGAACAGCATCGAAGCACAATAATAAAACAGTGACATCATAGGTAAATAGGCCGAAGGTGTCAGACTGAAGGAGTCGCTAAAAACCGGATCACTTCACCCTTCAGCCTGAATACCTGAGCAGTTGTTGCTATTAAAAAAACGTGGAGGGCATCGCATGTCGGACTTTATCTCAACAGCACTGATCCTCCTTGTTCTCATTCTCGCCGTCACCAAGTTCAACAGCAGCATGGGCATGGGCTGAGGCGTGGAACCAGATTCCCTCTGTAAGAGGGACGAGGACCCTCACCGGCAAAGCGGTGAGGAAAAAAATAACAGCAAGTGAATCGCCGTGAACTGCGTTCACAGGGGAGTTATCCGTGCCTCATTTGCCAGCCGATCATCACCCCCGCCTTCAGTTCCTCCCCCATTGAGCGGAGGAGGTAATGTGAGAGACGTTTTCAAGTGAAAAAGTTTATATTTGCGGGACTCGGAGCCCTTGTTCTCAGCCTCCTCATCATCGGTGCGTGGACCATGCGGGCTCTTTCCAACCTGCCGGATGTCTCCATCTTGAAACACTACCGCCCGGCAGCAGCTGCCGAGGTCCTTGATAAGGACGGCAATCTCCTGACCCTTTACTATGACCGCAAGTTCCGGATATGGGTCCCCATATCCGGCCTCCCTGATGTTGTTATCAATGCAGTCGTGATCGCCGAGGACGACACGTTTTTTGAACACCATGGCGTGAATTACAAGGCAACGCGTGACGCCATGCTGCATGACGTTCAGAAGCGTAAATTCTCGCGTGGCGGCAGTACGATCACGCAGCAGATGATCAAGAACGTCTTGCTCTCCAAGGAAAAGACCCTGACCCGCAAAATAAGGGAATACGTACTCGCCAGGAAGGCGGAGGAAATTCTCACCAAACGCCGGATCCTTGAGATATACCTGAATGAGGTCGAGTGGGGAGAGAATATTTACGGGATCGAAGCCGCAAGCCGTTTTTACTTCGACAAACATGCGTCCGAACTCACCGCAGCCGAAGCCGCCCTGCTGGCGGGCATGCTCCCGAACCCCCGCTACTATAATCCTTACCGGAGGCCTGAGAAGGCCAGGGGCCGGCAGGAGCGGGTGCTGTTCAATATGCAGCAGGCTAAAGTCATCACCCACGATGATTACACCACGGCTCTTGAATCCCCGCTGAATCTTCGTAAGGAGGGATCGGACAGGAGCGACCTTTCCGCGCTTACAGGCGGGAACAGCAGACAGTGCTATCACCCGTCGCTGGAGCGGATGCTTGTCTCCGTGATCGGTGAACAGGACCTTTTTCACAGAGGGGGGACCATCAGAACGACACTTGAAAAATCCCTGTTGAACGAACTCAATGGTCCCGAAGTGTCGATGCAGGACCGGACGGGCGAGCAATCCGGCGGTATTCCCGTTGTAACGCAGGGAAACAAGATCCGGGCGATCATCTGCGGCGAGGGCAGGGAAGCGGAAATCCGGTCAAAGCTTGAATCTCTCGGCATATCCTATATTGGTTATGATGTGGGGGTGATATCGCTTGATGCGCTGCAGCGGGAGCAGATTATTGATGCCGTGGACAATGGGAAGAAGTGATCCCGGGATCGAAAGCCTGGCGACGATATCCAAGAAATAAAACCTTTTTCCCCCAAACCAACATTACCAAAGTCGGCTAATAACAACTTGAGATGATGTGCTGCACGGAAATAGTGTTTGACAGTGGTGAAACCGGGTGCTATACATTAATTAAGTATTGAAATGCAGCACCCGCGGGGCTGAATCTCTTGTAAGGGGCGGGAATCAAAGGGTCGTTCGAGCGAAAAAAAGGGTTTTCCTGTGGCTCTGGTTTTAGTTTTAACCACTATCGCAGAAGGAGGTAACGCGAATGAATACTTCTATCACGGTGGGACAGATGTTGAGGGCAAAGGGGTACGGGTACCACGCGATCGCGCCGGATGCAACAGCTTACAGTGCACTGCAACTCATGGCGGAAAAGAACATAGGCGCCCTGATGGTAATGGAGAATGATAAACTTGTTGGCGTGTTTTCGGAGCGGGATTATGCCCGCAAGGTGATCCTGAAGGGAAAGTCTTCGAAGAGCACTACGGTGCGGGAGATCATGACCAGCTCTCCGATCAGCATCAAACCTTCAATGACCCTGTGGGAAAGCATGGTGTTGATGTCGCAGAATCATATCCGCCATCTGCCGATCATGGACAATGACGTGCTGCTGGGAGTCCTGAGCAACCGCGATGTGGTAAACAAGCTCATATCGGATTATGAGTCGACGATTGAAAAACTGGAGAACTATATTACCGGCGCTGAATATACTGCATAGAAGAGGTTGGCTCATTGACACTGCTCCGCGCATCCTCTGCATCAGGCTGACTTTTTGCTCGTTAAAGATGAATCGCCCGTGAACCGGCGTTACCGGTGAATAAAATGAAAATAACTGCCCATCGCCTGCTCAGTGATTATCCCCACCTTTGAATTCCTCAGAGATGAAGAGTAGACACACTCACTCTGCGCCTCTTCCCTTTGAAGTAGGGGCGAGACAGCATAATAATCGAGGAACCTTGAAGTAAAGGCGTTCAGTTGACAAATCGATCTGCTATATTACGGAACATTACCGGCTGCGCTCCGCGGCGGCGAGACCGTGTCGAGGAGGCGGAGGAACGAGTCACGCGTAATTTCGCTGTTCAGAATGCCGACGTGCGTCTCGTTGATCCCGATGACCCTGGTGGCGCCTGTTTGCGCAGAGGGGAGCAGCTGTGAACGGAGGGAGACCGAGCCGTCGCTGCTTTCTCCCAGTTTGAACTTTGAATCATCGTTGTAGGAAAAGTAGAGATAGAAGGGCAGTTTTTTCGGGAACGGTCTGCTGACAAGATCAGTGAGAAACACACTCGGTGCCCCGATGTCACGCCATGACGGCACCACGACCGGCGCGTTGTCTATCCACTTCTTTGCAGCCTCATCGCCGCCATAGGGAGTTGAGAACGAACAGAACAGCTTGAGGGAAGCAGGGAAGGCCTCTTCTGAAAGTTTGTTGATCGCCGACCGGGACACAAGACCGCCCATGCTGTGGGCCGCCAGCACGATCCTTGGGCCGCCGTTCTTCGACGTCTTGTCGATCATTTCTATCAATTGCGCCAGCAGGGTCCCGAGCTTGTCCAATGGCAGTCCCGAAGGATAATAAAAGAAGAACGGCTGGAAGCGGCTGCGGTCCAGCCCGTCAGTAATGTACTTCCAGTCCCTCGGGGTACCCGAGATGCCATGGACAAACAGGACCATGGTCTTCTCTTCGTTGAAATCCTCGAGTCCGAAAAAGAAACCCTGAGTATGGGCGATCAGTTCCGATGGATTATAGAGGCCCATGTTGCCGTATTTCGGATCAAAGAACTCATCGTCGAGGGATTTGTAGACGTAACCGGTCGGCCGCACTGCTTCGCTGAGGTGAAAATCAACCTTTCCCGGATGATCGAAATCCACGGTGATCGACGGACCCTCCACGACAATCCCGCCTTTGGAATGTTCGGGGCCGATGGTCACTTTTGTTTCGCCGATCATTTCATTCCGCTCGAAGTCTCCGTTCCCGTCCAGATCCGCAAAAACATAAAGCTCATAGTCTCCCTTGGGGAGGAAGGCCATATAAGCATCCACTGACGTCTTCTGAATCTGCACCAGAGCCACTTTTTCGTTCGTCTGATATGTATTGCTCACGGCCACGAACAGCAACGGATCCTGTCGTTTCTGCAGTCTGACGATCCGGCCTGAAAGGACCAGAGAATCCTCAGGCGCAAGTTGATTCAGCGCCGACACGCTCGGAAAGTACTCGAAGGTCTGGCGCCAGTGGGCTTGGTGCATATAATAGTTGCCGTAGCCGCAGCCGGAAACGGCCAGGAGACAGGATGCGAGGAGGAGGAGAAGTCGGCGGAGCGGGGAATTGAGGTCATGATGAGACATACCGGGAGACGATCTCCTTTGCAAGAGTCAGTTTGTTACCGTCTGCCTCTCGACTGGAAACGACGCTGACCGGAGGGGCGAGCGGCTGTCTGACGGCTCAGACGGGCCTTGTCTGCCGTGAGCTTTTCCTCTGCGGTTCTTCTGATCTCCCGGATGTACATGTTGTCCTCGGCCCAATCCACCGGGATCTTCTGCCCGATAAACTTCTCTATCTCTTCGAGTGAATACACATATTCTTCATCCGCGAGGCTGACCGCCCTGCCGTTCAAACCTGCGCGTCCAGTGCGGCCGATGCGATGCACGTAGTCCTCGGCATCCTGAGGGAGATCGTAGTTGATCACGTGGGTCACGCTTTCGACGTGGATGCCCCGGCTCGCCACATCAGTGGCCACCAGGATGGGAAGCTTGCCTTCCTTGAATTCCGCCAGTATCCGGAGCCTTTTCTTCTGCTCGATCTCGCCGGTGATCGCCTGTGCCTTCCAGTTGTTGCGGTTCAGACGCTCGACGACCATTTCAGCTGCGCGCCGGGTGTTCACGAATATGATCGCGCGGTCGGGTCTCTCCTTCTGGAGGATCCCCAGAAGGAGGGGTATCTTCTCATGCTTTCCCACATGGTACAGGACCTGCTCTACCTGCTCAACCGTGACCTTCTCGGGTGTTATCGAGATCTTTTCAGGAAGGTTCATGTGCTCGTACGCGAGTTCCATCACGCGGTAGGTGAGTGTGGCGGAAAAGAGCATTGACTGTCGCTTGGTGTAGGGCTGCATCTTCTTGAGGAGAAACCGCAGGTCGTCGATGAATCCCATGTCGAACATGCGGTCCGCCTCGTCGATCACCAGGTAGCGGGTCTTCTTGAGGCTGTACACATGCTGCTTATAATAGTCGATGAGCCTGCCCGGCGTCCCGACCAGCACGTCGACGCCCTTCCTGAGCGTATCCATCTGTTTCTGGTAATCGATGCCGCCATACACGGCAAGGAGGCGGAAGCCGGTGAATTTTCCCAGGCGGGCGGCTTCATGGTAGATCTGGTCGGCAAGCTCGCGCGTGGGCGCGATAATCAGTGCCTGGGGAGAGTCACCAAGGTCTACCGCGGGATTTTTGATCATCCGGGAAAAGAGCGAGATGAGAAAGGCCGCGGTCTTGCCTGTGCCGGTCTGCGCCTGGGCAGCAACGTCTTCTCCTCGAAGGGCCCGTGGGATCACCGCTTCCTGTACTGGCGTGCAGAGAGTAAAACCTGTGTGCTCGATCCCTTGTTTAACTTCATACGGCAAGTCCAATTCACTAAAGTTCATGCATCTCCAATCTCAGGCGCGGACATTTTGTCAACAAATTATTTTGCACAGTATACCATAAATGGTGATACGAGAGAAAGGGAAATTATGAAAGATCTTCGTGGATAGCTTGTCACGGTTTCTCATGATGGACTTAATTAGCGGCATTCCCGTCCCGCATAAATGATCACCTGATGATTGAGGATTCCGATGCTCCTGTATTATTGCGAAGGACGACGCTGCGCACTGCGGTCCGCCATGAAGAGTATGAATGGTTGTTTACGCGGTAAATACCTTTAACGAATCAGGATTGAAGATGTTGAAACGCTTTTTTTTCGCATGATCGAAAAACATTTTTAGGTAGAGAAGGCGATGAACGAAAAACTATTAAAAATAGTTTTATTGCCAGATTAACCGTTAAATTTGGTTTAGGTATTTATTCTGTGGATTCAACTGTTGATAAATTGTCTAACATACGGAAACATAATTTCTTTTATTTTATTGTTGACAAAACATACACTCTTGTAGTATATTTTGTCCACGAGGTGAATAAAACGTGCTGACAAAACTCTTCTCTTCAACCAGAGCGGAGCTTTTAGGCCTGTTCTTTAATAATCCTGATGATCGCTTCTATTTGAGAGAGATAGCGCGCCATATTGGAAAAGATGCGGCGGGGATTAAACGGGAGCTCGACAAACTGGTAAAGATAGGGCTCCTGGCAATAGAGAAACGAGGCGTACAGAAGTATTATTTCGCAAACAAGAACTCTCCCATCTTCTCGGAGATGAAGGGGCTGATATTTAAAACTACGGGAGTGCAGGGTGCCATGAAGACCTCGCTCTCCCGCCTTAAAGGTGTCAAGGCGGCATTTATCTACGGTTCCTATGCCAAGGGGGCTGAAAAAGAGGACAGTAATATTAACCTCATGGTTGTCGGCCAGGCGAATATCACGGAACTGAATGATATGGTCATGGGCCTCGAGGAGAAGTTGAAGCGGGACATTGATTACCTGGTCTTTGATGAACAGGAGTATAAAAAGCGCAAGGAGTTGAGAGACCCGTTTATACGGGAATTATTGAAGGGCAAAAAGATTTTCCTGATAGGCAAGGAAGATGAACTATAAAGAACTTAAAGAAATGGGGATCGTTGAGGAGCGGACCGCGGAGATCGCCGAGGTCATCGCGCTGGTAACACGGGCGGAACGAGACCTAGCTACGAGCAAGGTCTTATATGATAAAGACGAAGAGTGGGCCTTTGCTGCCGCATACCAGGCCATGGCCCGTTCAGGAAAGGCGCTTATCCTCTCCGAGGGTTTGAGAACAAAGGGCGTTCGGGGCAGGGATGCTCAAAAGACCGTTGTAACGGCAGCGGGTGTCATCCTGGGCGAACAGTACAAGAGTCTGATAAATAAATTCGACCGAATGAGAAGGAAATATCAGAGCTTTGTCGAAGATGCCGGCAGGATCATATCGCGATACGAGGCCGGGCAGGCGATCAAGGACGCAGAAGAGTTTATCGCCCTCGTGAACGGAAGAATTCGTGAGAAGTATTCACAGATGTCACTGCTGAATGACGTTCCTCAGCTTGTTTCAAGATAAGGCCGCTTGGATCAAAAACGCGGTATGCCGAAAGGGGGTGGGCAAATAATGGCAGCTAAGAAGAAAGCAGCGAAGAAGAAAGCAACCAAGAAGAAAGCAACCAAGAAGAAGTAGCTTTTTTTGAAGTCCCTGAAGTGGGACTGCCGGGGGCAAGAATGCCCCCGGCGTATTTTTACAAAGAACGATCGTGAACCGGTTTCTCGGGTGTCATGCATCTTTTTATAACGGGTCGATTTCCTGCGAGTGAAAGGGGGTGAATAATCCATGGCAGCAAAGAAGAAGGCCCCGGCCAAGAAGGCGAAAAAGACCACCAAGAAGAAATAATGTGATAGTATGGAGATGCATTATTAATGATTGAAACTCTGCCACGAAGCAGGACTTCGTGGTTTTGTTTTTCTGCGAGTGTAGTCAAGCCTTTTTCCCTTTGTTCTGGTGGGATGACAGCATCCATGCGCAAACGAAACTATGTAAAGGTTGACCGGAACTCCCGGAGAGCCCGTTGGAAAGCCCCGCTTATCGCGGCGGGAGTTCTTCTCGTGCTCTACTTTCTGGTCACACGGGTCATGGGCGAGATGGGAGTGGTAAAATACTATCGCATGAAAGCGCAATACACAGCACTTACGATTGATATCGCCAGACTCAAACAGGACAACGGAAGACTCAGGAGGGAAGTCTCCTCTCTCAAGAACGATTCCGCTTATATCGAACGGGTGGCCCGCGATAAACTGGGGCTTGCGCGTCCGGGAGAGATAGTGTACTATTATGGGGAACCGTGAGTCGCATATCCGAATTTCTAATCCCTGCTTTCCATTCATAAACCGGAATTCAAATGAAAAAAATCTTTTTCTGCCCGTATTGCTGAAATTTATTGAACACTGAGCTCAGGATTTTACATCTGACTTCATCTCTATGTCCGACCATCCTCTCTATATAGCCTTCGTCTGGCACATGCACCAGCCTTACTATAAGGACGACAACACAGGCTCCTATATCCTGCCCTGGGTGCGATTGCACGGCATCAAGGACTACTACGACATGCCGGCCCTTCTCTCCGATTTCCCCGACATCCACCAGACGTTCAATCTTGTTCCTTCCCTGCTCAAGCAGATCCAGGACTACGTGGAGAACAATGCCACGGACAAGCCTCTCAGTCTGACGCACAAGGCGGCCTCGGAACTTGACCTGGACGATAAGCTGTACCTGCTGAGGAACTTTTTCATGGCGAATTGGGACACCATGATCAAGCCTTATCCCGCCTACTGGCAGTTGCTTGACCGGAGGGGCTATAGTGTCTCACCGAACGACCTTTTGAATGCTACCCGCTACTACACCACGCGGGACTACCTCGATCTCCAGGTCTGGTTCAATCTCACCTGGTTCGATCCGCTTTTTAAGAACAATGACCCTTTCCTCAAGGGGTTGGTGAAGAAGGGATCGGGCTTCACCGAGAATGAGAAGGCCCTCCTCATCCAGAAGCAGCGTGAGATCATGGCGCTCATCATCCCCGAGTACAGGCGGCTTGCTGAGATCGGCCGTATCGAGCTCACGACCACTCCCTTTTATCACCCGATTCTGCCGCTCCTCTACGACACAGATCTCGCAAAGGCTGCAATTCCCGATATTCACCTCCCGGTCAACCGCTTTTCTCACCCTGAGGACGCCAAAGTCCAGATCGACAGGGCGATGACGTACCACGAGAAGCTCTTCGGTTCAAGGCCCAAGGGCATGTGGCCTTCCGAGGGCTCAGTGGCCGAGGAGATCGTGCCGCTCATTGCCGACGCGGGGATCCAGTGGATCGGCGCGGACGAGGGAGTGCTTGCCCGTTCGCTCGGCATTCACATCGATCGTGATTTCGACGGTATCATGAAAAATCCCGAGGTGCTTTACAGGCCCTACCGTGTGGGCAAGGGGGATAAACGACTTTCCATCGTGTTTCGGGACCACACGCTTTCCGACCTTATTGGTTTTGTCTATTCCAAATGGGACACCAAGAACGCGGTTCATGATCTGGTCGATCGTCTTCATCGCGTGCGACGCGGACTTTCGGACGGGCCGCACCTGGTCTCGATCATTCTGGACGGCGAGAACGCCTGGGAATATTACCAGAATGACGGCAGGGATTTCTTCCTCACGCTCTATGAACGGCTCAGTAGAGAACAGGGTCTTCAGTGCGTGACTGTCGGAGAATACCTCACGCTGAGTCCCGCACAGACGAACATTGAACATCTCCATGCAGGCTCGTGGATCAATGCAAATTATCGCATCTGGATCGGTCACGAGGAGGACAACCGGGCATGGGACCTCCTCACGCAAACGCGCGAGGCGCTGACGCAGTTTGCGTCCCGGGACGGTGATGCGGACAAGATCTCGAGGGCATGGGAGGAGATCTACATCGCTGAAGGGAGCGACTGGTGCTGGTGGTACGGCGACGACCACTTTTCCGAGAACGATGAGGAGTTTGACCTTCTCTATAGAACACATTTAATGAACGTTTACCGCATCCTCGGACTCGATGTGCCCGACGAACTTCAGATATCCATCCTCCGAGAGGACAGACAGGCGCTGCCGACCGTGGAGCTTACGGCATTCATCACACCGACGATCGACGGCCAGATCACTAATTACTTTGAATGGCTGCCCGCTGGTTTCTACGATGTGAGCCAGGGCGGGGGGGCCATGCATCGCGGCGCTTCCATCATCACGCACATCTATTACGGCTTCGATCTCAGGAACATGTTCATACGCCTCGACCCGAGCGGGGATCTCAAGGAAGAAAAGGTCGCGGAGCTGGCGTTCTTCATTAATTTTCTGAATCCCAAAGGCCTTGACGTGGAAATGCGCATTGTTCCACTGGAGCGAAGGGTCAGCGCAGCGCTTTCTCGCGGTGAGAACGGCATACGGCGCCAGATCGCAGTGATCCATACTGTTGCCGTGAACGAGATCATTGAACTCGCCGTGCCCTTCGACCTGCTCGGCGTAAAGGCGAACGATGAGATACATCTTTTTGTCACGGTTGAGCGCTCGGGTTCGGAGGTGGAAAAGTGGCCCTCTCGCGGGTACATCAAGTTCAAGGTGCCGACCGACGATTTCGAGGCCACGATGTGGCAGGTATAGCCGTCAGCAGTTGAATCGACTTTTACCGGGAACACGGGCAACCAGGATCATAATGTACTTGTCTTGTTCAATTACCCGCTCTTATCGGCGAGCTCCTGCCAGAATCCGTTTTAATAATTGACTTCCACCACTCACCTTGCTAATATACGCACAATGTTACGAGTATTTGCGAGAAAGCCCCGACTGGGGATCGAGATAAGTGCTGCGGCAGTGAGGGTTGCGGTATTATCTGGTTTCGGTGATGACCTATCCGTATTGTTCACGAAGACGGTTGATGTACCTGACGGGGTAGTGAGCGAGGCTTACGCATCACCGAACGTTATCGACATGTTTCGTTTGAGCGCCTTGCTGCGAGAGGGCCTGAACGGCGTCCCGCCAGGCATCCGCCGGGCTGGATTGAGCCTGTCAGACAGCGCGTTCCGGGTACAGACGATCGAGTTCGACGAGCTTCCGGACAGGGCCGAGGACCGGCAACGGCTGTTGCGCTGGCGGCTCGAGAAGGGGGCCGCCTTCGATATTGCCGATACGGTCCTCCGGTATCAGGTACTCGGACGGCAGGACAGGGGGTTTACCGTACTGTCCTGTGTTGCAAAGCAGGCCGTGATCACGCAGTATGAGTCGCTCTTCCTTGAACTGGGACTTGAGCCCTGGGCCGTGGGTCCTTCATCATTTCATGCCTTCAGCTTTTATTCGTCGTATCTCGCGAAAAAATCCGCAGTCTCCGCACTGACTCACCTTTCCAAGGATTCCTTCTCGACGATCATTATGGAACCGGGCGGGGTGAGGTTCTACCGATATAAGGACGTGAAGCGGGGGAGTGCGGAAGACATCCGCAATA
>JBARBN010000183.1:0-5699 GCA_049793155.1 Nitrospirota bacterium | reverse complement strand
GCACTCCACCCTCGCCCTTTTAAAAAGGTCTCGGCCGTGTCTGCCTTTTCTTGTTCCTGTAACTGCGATCTGTGCAGCATTACTATGCGCGTCTCTCGCGTCAGAGCTACCCGGCGCAGGGGAAAGGCAGGATCAAAAAGCTTTACCCTAACCCCGCACGTCCTCGGAGCGGCCCTTACGATATTTTTGGGCACCCGTCTTGGTCTAAGGTAGCGTCCCACAGGGCGAACGCGTACTGTCTGAGGCCGAAGGCCGAGTTTACGCGGGCGAGCGGACGTGGCCTTAGACGGGTCAAAAATATCGTTCAGGACGAGAAGGGGATGTGCAAATAAAACGATTTCCTTCCTCATCAGCTGAATTAAGTGCAGACAAAAACGGCCCACACAAAACCCGGAAGACCCCTTGTTTTTATCATAACGTACAATCCACGGAGAAGTCAATGGGGCAAAAACTGAAATGACCTGAAATCACCGGGGTTCTATCTGATAATGGGAAAACGTGGATACCAGACCGGGATCATTGGAAGGCGCCTCTCGCGAGGTCTTCAATGACATATGCGCGAACAATATCGTTGACAATCACTTCTGGCGTGCTTTATACTCCAGTCATCGGCAAGCTTACTGCAAATATTTTGACGGGCCGATCATGTGCCGACGATGCTATTTCGAGATCATTCAAAAGACGGCATTCGTGTCGTATCAATTTTTGAAGCAACAAAAGGGCTGCTCGTTTTGCTTGTAGGATGCGGACTGCTGACGTTTATTCACCAGGACCTTCATCTCGCCGCGGAGCAGCTTGTCCGTCACATTCATTTAAATCCGGCCAGACACTACCCGCGGATTTTCATCGATCTTGCCCAGCACATATCGGATGGGCAGCTTTGGATGTTGGCCATGTCCGCTCTGCTCTACTCCGGGGTTCGATTTGTCGAGGCGTATGGCCTCTGGCTGCAGAAGCAGTGGGCCGAATGGTTTGCCATTCTGACGAGTGGGATGTATATACCTGTCGAGCTTTTCGAAGTGATACGCAAAACAACATGGCCAAGAGTAACGGTATTAAGTGTCAATGTTGGTATTGTCGCATATCTGGCCTATATCCTGTATCAGTCAAGACAGGAAAGTAAACAGGTACGGTAATAACAACCATCACGGAACAAGGAGTCTGAATGTCGATCCAGGCAATTAAGGGTGTGAAGGACGTGCTGCCGTCGGACATGCCGGTGTGGCAATACCTCGAGGCGACGGCGCGCAAGCTGTTTAAGGACTATGGGTTCACCGAGATACGGGTCCCCGTGTTCGAGTATACGGAGTTGTTCGCCCGGAGCATCGGTGCGTCAACGGACATTGTAGAGAAGGAGATGTATACCTTTGAGGACCGTGACGGAAGGAAGATCACCCTCAGGCCTGAAGGGACCGCCGGCGTGGTGCGCGCGTTCATCGAGCACAAACTGTATGCCGATGCACAGCTCACGAAGCTGTACTACCTCGGCCCCATGTTCCGGCATGAGCGGCCTCAGAAAGGCCGTTATCGTCAGTTCTACCAGATCGGCGTTGAGTCGCTCGGGCTCGATCACCCTCATGTCGATATCGAGGTCCTGGCGATGCTGCACGACCTTTTCGTCAGGATTGGCATCGGTGGCTTGAGCCTCCAGATCAACTCTCTCGGCGACAACGAGTGCAGGGGCGCATACCGGGATGCGCTCAAAGAGTATTTGACGCCGAAGCTTCCTTCGTTGTGCGCGGATTGTCAGCGGCGGTACGAGACAAATCCTCTCCGCGTTCTGGATTGCAAGGTGGACGCGGACAAGTTCGCGGACTCGCCGGTCATGCTCGATTATCTCTGCGGTCCCTGCAAGGTGCATTTCGAGACCGTGGAACAGGGGCTTCAAAAGCTCGGCATCCCTTTTGAGGTCAACAAGCGTCTGGTGCGGGGACTCGACTATTATACCTGCACGACATTCGAACTTGTGATGGGGCATATGGGCGCGCAGAATACCGTGGCCGCGGGCGGCAGGTACGACGGACTGGTCAAGGAGATCGGCGGACCGGCGACACCGGGGATCGGTTTTGCGCTCGGAGTCGAGCGGGCGATATCGCTCATGGATACCGCTCAGGTAGTCGTTCCCCGACCCGCACTCTTCATTGCCGCGCTGGGACCGGATGCAGTGGCATTGGTGCTTCCGATTATCCATCACCTCAAGTCGTCCGGGATGCCCGTGGAAACGGATTACACCGGTGCAAGCCTGAAAAGCCAGATGAAGAAGGCTGACAGATCGGGCGCCCCTTATACGCTTATCATCGGCGATCAGGAAATGAAGAGCGGGATGGCGGTCCTCCGGAATATGCAGACCAAGGAACAGACCGAGATTGCATTGAAGGACATTCATGAGGAACTGAAGAAAAGAACGGCGCCTGTATCATGAGAGTAGGAGTTCTTTCCGATACCCATGTCCCGGCCATTGTTCCGGCATTGCCTGCTGTTATCTTCGACATCTTTAAGGGCGTCGATCTCATCCTCCACGCGGGCGACATACTCGAGATGTCGGTGCTCGATGAACTGAGGACCATAGCGCCCGTCGAGGCAGTTGCCGGCAACATGGACGGGTCAGAGGTCCATTTGAACCTTCCTTATAAAAAGACGATTCCCCTTGCTCAGTACACCGCCGGACTTATCCACGGGAAATACAAAATAGACGTTCAGCGCGATATGATCAGAAAAGAGTTCGATGACGTCGATCTGATCGTCTACGGACACTCGCACACCCCCTTTTGGGGAAAGGTGAACGGCGTTTATTTTTTGAACCCGGGAAGCCCGACCGATAAAAGACATGCCCCGTATAATTCCGTTGCCATACTTGAGGTGGGGAATGAGCTGAAAGCGGAGATAATCAGGATTTGATGCAGACACGCTTGAAATTTCAGAAACGCGTACTTCACACCAGTGGTCGGTGATCGGGAAGCTATTATATTGACGTTTATGTCTGGTAGCCGCAGGCTTCAGCCTGCGTTAATAATGCAATGAAAATCACGCAAACTGAAGTTTGCGGCTACCCGTTTATTTAAAAATATCCCCGTCGCCTCTTTCCCCAAAAGGGGACAATACTCCCTCGCTGTTTGTGACGTGATGCCACCGTTTTTAATTCGTTTGAAATAAATTGTTTTAAGTTGCAATGAAGTATTATTTGTGATACTTTTTATTTCATATGGCGATTGAAAAAATAAAGTTCGGTACTTCGGGTTGGCGGGGCGTGATCGCGGATGATTTTACCTTCAGCAGAGTGCGGGCCGTGACCCAGGCGATCGCCGATCACCTTGCTGCACAGGGGCTGAAAGACAAGGGTGTGATCGTAGGGTATGATACGCGCTTTTTGTCGGAGCGGTTTGCCGCGGAGTCCGTCAGGGTCTTTGCAGCGAACGGGATCCGTTCTTTTCTCTCAAACAGGGATGTCCCGACGCCTGCAGTCGCCTTCGATATCATTCGCAGAAAGGCAGCGGGGGGCATCAACTTCACTGCCAGTCACAACCCGCCGGAATACAACGGCCTGAAATTCTCCGCTGCCTGGGGCGGTCCGGCCCTGCCTGAAACCACGAAAGATATCGAAGTGCGGGCCAACGCACTTATTGATAAGAACTCCATAAAAACCATGTCGCTGGCAGAGGCAAGGCAAAAAGGGATGGTGGATGATGTTGATCATCGCAAGGCCTATCTTGACGACCTGAGAAAAAAGATCGACTTTGAACCCATAAAAAAGGCTAAATTGAAGATTGCCGTCGACCTGCTTTACGGTACGGGCAGGGACTATCTGGACAGTTTGCTCAGGGACGCCGGCTGCGCGGTCACGGTCCTCCATGGACATCGAGACGCGCTGTTCGGCGGCAGATCTCCGGAGCCGTCCGAGGAAAACCTCGCGGAACTTTCAGAACTGATGAAAAAGGGACGCTATGACCTCGGCTTGGCAGTCGACGGCGACGCTGACCGTTTCGGGATCATGGATCCCGACGGGACGTACATTAATCCGAATCAGGTCCTGGCCCTGGTCCTGGATTACCTTTGCCGGACCCGGGACTGGAAAGGCGGCGCTGCGCGCTCCATTGCCACCACGCATCTCATCGACGCGGTAGCCAAGAAACACGGCATCGAAGTGTATGAAACCGGGGTAGGTTTCAAATATATAGGCGATCTTCTGGTGCAGGGCAAGATTATCTTCGGCGGTGAGGAAAGCGCGGGGATGACGATCAAGGACCATGTCCCGGAAAAGGACGGCATCCTTGCCTGCCTGCTGGTAGCTGAGATGGTTTCAACCGAACGGAAGACGATGAAAGACTTGCTGAAGAGGCTCTATAAGGAAGTCGGCGTCATTTTAAACGATCGGATCAATATACGCCTTACGGAGGCGAATCACGCGGCAGTGATTGCGCGGCTCAGTCAGCCCATGACCGAGTTCGGCGGGCTCAGGGTAAAAGGCAAGAAGACCACCGCCGACGGGACCAAGTACATGCTTGAGGATGACAGCTGGGTGCTGATGCGCGCATCAGGCACGGAGCCGGTGGTTCGAGTGTATGTCGAGTCCTCTTCCGAGGAAAAGATAAAAGAATTAATAGAGGCCGGCAAGAAGTTCATACTGGGGCAGTGAGTTTATTGCGGATTGCGGATTTCGGATTGCGGAATGTAAATCTGGAATCTGCAAACCAAATTGCGGAATGCGGATTGCGGAGTGCGGATTTTAAAATCCGGAATCTACAATCCGAAATCCGAGATTGAATGGGAGGTTCCATGAGCGAGATCATTGATGTGTATGCACGCGAGGTGCTGGATTCGCGGGGTAATCCCACGGTGGAGGCAGATGTCATCCTCGAGAGCGGGGCAATGGGCCGCGCCATCGTGCCGAGCGGCGCGTCAACGGGCGAGCGCGAGGCCCTTGAACTCAGGGACGGCGGCACGCGCTACCAGGGAAAGGGCGTACAGAACGCGGTGAACAACGTGATCGAGGTGATCGGTCCCGCGATCACGGGCATTGATGCCATTGAACAGGCAGTGATCGACCGGACCATGATCGACCTCGACGGCACCGAGAACAAGGGCAAACTCGGCGCGAATGCCATGCTCGCCGTTTCACTTGCCGTGGCCAGGGCTGCCGCGGAGGATGCCGGCCTGCCTTTGTACCATTATCTCGGCGGCCCGAATGCCAGGGAACTGCCGGTCCCCATGATGAATGTGCTGAACGGCGGTGCGCATGCGGACAATAACGTCGATATCCAGGAGTTCATGATCATTCCGGCCGGCGCTCCATCCTGCACCGAAGCGATACGGATCGGCGCGGAGGTTTTTCATGCTTTGAAATCCGTTCTCAAGAAAAAGGGCCACAATACGTCCGTGGGAGACGAGGGCGGATTTGCCCCGAACCTCAAATCGAATGAAGAGGCCGTACAGGTGATCCTCGAGGCCATCGAGAAGGCCGGTTACAAGCCGGGCCACGATGTGTTTCTCGGGATCGACGCCGCGGCAAGCGAGTTTTACGAAAACGGCGTCTATGATCTGAAGGGCGAGGGTAAAAAATTATCATCCGAAGAGTTGGTCTCGTTCTACGAAGCGTGGGTCAAAAAATATCCCATCGTCAGCATCGAGGACGGGATGTCGGAGAAGGACTGGAAGGGCTGGAAGCTCCTGACCGACCGCCTGGGCAAGAAAGTACAGATCGT
>JBARBN010000182.1:0-5766 GCA_049793155.1 Nitrospirota bacterium | reverse complement strand
CCGATCGTAAACCTCTCCGGCAGGGTGAAGGACCTCATGGACCTCAGGGGTGTGAAACAGGTGCTCCTCAGCTACTCGCATGATGAAGGATATGCCGTGGCGCAGGTGGTACTGGTTGGAGCGGCATTCGCAGGTACCGGTGAGAATGGATGAGTCTGACTCTCGATTATCATTACGGGGTATGCATTTCGCTTATGTAGCTACTATATGTAGAACCATATCCCCGATAGAGTCATTCGGGGATGACACTATAAGCAATCAAAAATATTGTCATTCCCGAGGAATTAATCGGGAATCTGGTTTTCAGATTAATATAAGTAGATGTAGCAGCTTGAGTCAAGTGGACACCTTGTTTATTATATTATGAAAATTGTCACCGCACAACAAATGAAGAACATCGACCGCAGGGCGATCAGGGTCTTCGGCATCCCCGGCATGGTCCTTATGGAGAATGCCGCGGCGGCAGCTGCGACGGCAATGGAGAAGTTCTTCGACGGACTTCAGGGCGTGAAGGTCGGTATTATCTGCGGCAAGGGAAATAATGGCGGCGACGGCGTGGCGCTTGCGCGGCGGCTCAGGATCAGCGGCGTACCGGTGCGGGTCGCGTTGCTGGCATCATTCGGCGCGGTCAAAGGAGAAGCGAAGGCCAACCTCTTTATTCTTCGCAAGACGGATGTCGAGATCGTGCAGAATGCGTCTGCACGTTCCCTCGCGGATATTATTGCGTGGTCGGATGTTCTTGTTGACGCCATGCTCGGCGTGGGGTTGTCATCTCCCTTAAAAGGTGCATATGCCCAGGCGGTGAATATGATCAATGCCTCGGCCAATCCTGTTGTCGCCATAGACATTCCCACCGGAATTGATGCGGATACGGGCGGGGTCCTGGGCACGGCGATCAAGGCCGATCTCACGGTGACCATGGCCTTCCTTAAACGCGGGCTCGTGCTCTATCCCGGCGCAGAATACGCCGGCACGGTGCGCGTTGCGGACCTTGGTATGCCGTCGGAGGTCGCGGAAAAAGAAGATATATCGGTGAGCCTGCTGGACCGTGGTTCCGTCCGGGGTGTGATCAGCAGCAGGCTTCCCGATGCGCACAAAGGCGATTTTGGCCATCTCATGATCGTCGCCGGTTCGCCGGGCAAGGCAGGGGCCGCGATTATGTCCGCGAGGGGAGCGCTCAGGGCAGGTGCAGGGCTCGTGAGCGTAGCCGTACCGAACAATCTTGTCCCGATCATCCAATCCCAGGTCGCAGAAGCCATGGCTGTCCCGTCCGCGGAGAGCATCGAAGGTACGTTGGGGATCGGGGCAGAAGAAGAACTGCTCAAGGCAATGGGAAAAATGAGCGCTTGTGCCATCGGTCCGGGCCTTTCAACCCACTACGAGACGGTCCAGGCGGTCCGGAGCCTTGTCCAGCGACTCTCGATCCCCGCGGTGATCGATGCCGACGGGTTGAATGCCCTTGTCGGTTTTACGGATATCCTCAAGAGGGCAAAAGCGTCCCTTATCCTCACCCCGCATCCCGGTGAAATGGGAAGGCTGCTGGGCATATCATCCGCTGACGTGCAGAGGGACAGGATCTCCATCGCTTCTACATTTGCCAGGAAGCATAGGGTCACGGTCGTGCTCAAGGGCGCGGCCACAGTGGTCGCGACCCCTCATGGATGGGTGTTCGTCAATTCCACGGGAAATCCCGGCATGGCATCGGGCGGGACCGGAGATGCGCTTACCGGCATGATCGGCGGCCTCCTCGCACAGGGATACAGCGCAAGTCAGGCGGCATGTCTCGGCGTTTATCTGCACGGCCGGGCAGGAGACCTTGCGGCAGCGGAAAAAGGTGAAGCTTCAATGATAGCAGGAGATCTGATCGAGAAGATAGCGGAAGCTCTGAAAGAAACGACAGAATAGCTGGAGATGTCTGTCCCATCCGACTGATCCGTAAAAATTCATCACTTTTAATGAGGTGCGCCATGCTTACCGCGAAAGATATCATGACCAGAGACGTATTGGTCGTCAAGCCCGATACCACCATCGAGGAGCTTTCTTCCCTGCTCGTGAATAACGAGATCAGCGGTGTGCCGGTTGTTGACGACTCGGGCGCGCTCTACGGCATCGTGACCGAGAACGATCTCATCAGCCGGAACAAACGGCTTCACATTCCCACGGTGGTGAGTTTCCTGGATGCGGCTATTTATCTCGAAAGCTCAAAAAAATTCGAGCAGGAAGTAAAACGCCTGACAGCCACGAGAGTGGGTGACATTTGCTCCCGCAAGGTGGTCACGATCTCGGAAGACACCACGGTCATGGACATCGCCGAGATCATGTCGGAGAAAAAGGTGGATCTGCTGCCGGTGCTCAAGGCAGGCAAGGTTGTGGGCATCGTGGGAAAACGTGATATGGTGAAGGCCGTCGCGCGACAGGCCGAGTAATGTTCAGCGTGATCACGGCGAGCCCGGAGCAGACCTGGGAGATCGGACGGCTGCTCGGAAAGCTGCTTGATGCAGGCGATACGGTCTGTTTATACGGCGATCTTGGTGCCGGTAAAACAAATTTCGCCTACGGCATTGCCAGGGGTCTGGACGTACAAGAGCAGTACATCACGAGCCCGACCTTTACCTTCGTGAACGAGTACCAGGGACGCGTACCGCTCTATCACCTGGACCTCTACCGTCTCAAGGGGCCCGATGAACTGGAGAACATAGGGTTCGACGAATACGTCGGGTCCGATGGAGTGGCCGTGATAGAATGGGCCGAGCGGGCCGGGGATGAATTGCCCGCGGAGAGCCTGAGCGTCTATCTCTCCGCCGTCGATGAAAAGAGCCGTGAGATCGGATTTCTCCCGGAAGGGGAACGGTACGAGGAACTCCTGGAGGGATTGAAGCTGGAGTTGGATCGAACGAAACCGTTGACAGGGTAACAAATAATACATAAAACGTAACTGCTCAGAGCCGACTCGCGCAAAGCCGCAAAGCGCGCAAAGAGAATCAGCGGCTTTGGGATCTTGCATTAAACCAAAAACATGACTTGCTTTTCTTTGTGACTTTGCGCCTTTGCGCGAGAATGCATTTTATTTTTTGCTTATCAGTATCTGAGTGATACCATAAAGCACACGCTTGTTATCCGGCTTGTACGGGGACAGGGATTGCATGAAGAAGATCGGCATCATAGCCAAGGATATTCCCGCGGCGCAGAAGGCGACGAAGAAGCTTGCCTCATGGCTTGAGGCGCGGGGTAAAAAGGTCTTCATCGACCGCGAGACCGCGGCGTCCATCAAAATGCGGGGGTACGAACCGGATGAGATCCCGGCTCTCGTTGAGATGATCATCGTGCTCGGGGGTGACGGCACGCTTTTGTCCGCAGCGCGGCTTGTCGCGGAAGCCCATGCCGATGTTCCGATCTTCGGCGTCAATCTTGGCAGCCTGGGTTTCATGGCCGAGGTATCGATCGATGAGCTCTATGGCAATCTGGAAAAGGCAATTGCCGGAAAGCTCGTTACCGAGGAACGGATCATGCTGACCGCAAGTGTGCTCCGCCAGGGAAAGCGCATTGCGCAGTACCGCGTGCTGAACGACGCGGTGATAAACAAGGGCGCGCTTGCGCGCATGATGGAACTCCGTGTTTCGGTGAACGACGGGCATTTGACCACGCTCAGGGCCGACGGATTGATCGTGGCGACGCCAACGGGCTCCACGGCCTACTCTCTTTCCGCCGGCGGGCCGATCGTTCATCCTACGATCCACTGTTTTGTGCTCACGCCTATCTGTCCGCATACGTTGTCGAACAGGCCCATTGCGCTTCCCGATTCCGTCGTGGTCACGATATGCCTCACCTCGCTGAGCGAGGATGTATCACTTACGCTTGACGGCCAGATCGGGTTCCCGCTTGAGCCGAACGATGTTGTGGCGATCAAAAAATCTCAGTTCAGGATGAAGCTGATCAAACACCCGACAAAGAGCTATTTTGAGATACTCAGGACGAAGTTGAAATGGGGGAATTAGAAATTAGTTCGGAGTTGGGAGTTCGGAGTTCAGAGTAAAAATATGAAACGATAAGGGTTCTATTTTCATGGATGAGATGCAGCGGGAATTTTTGGAGATCGTTGAGCAGGTCAGGGCGCATCTTGAGTATCGAAGGGCGCTGGGAATGAGCTTCGTCGAGATGCCGTTACGGGGGGTGGCCCGGTCGACAGCCCCCGTTGCTGCACAGGTGGATCCGGTAAAAACAGCATCCGCATTGGTAGAAAAACCTTTCGCATCGGGGTCCGCTGGACTTGCCGCGGTCCGCGAAGAGCTCGGAGATTGCATTCGCTGTAAACTGCACAAGGGCCGGAAGAACATCGTCTTCGGGGAAGGCAATCCGGATGCCGCGCTCGTATTTGTGGGCGAGGGGCCGGGACAGGAAGAAGACCTGCAAGGGAGGCCTTTTGTCGGTGCTGCCGGACAACTGCTGACGGACATCATCGTCAAGGGCATGCAGTTGAAGCGGGAGGACGTCTACATCTGCAATATCGTGAAATGCAGACCACCGGGCAACCGAAACCCCGAACCGGACGAGGTAGGGGCCTGCGAACCGTTCCTCATCAAACAGCTTGGGGCGATCAACCCGCAGATCATCATCGGGCTGGGCAATGTCGCTGTCAAGACGCTGCTCAAGACAAAAGAGGGGATCACGTCGCTTCGCGGCAACTGGAAGACCTATCAAGGCATACCGCTCATGCCCACGTTCCACCCGGCATACCTGTTAAGAACTCCCTCTGACAAAAAGCTCGTCTGGGAAGATATTAAAAAAGTATTAGCTGCGTTGAAGAAAATCGAGAAAGGATAGACGCGGAGAAAATTAAAAAAAGAGGGACGAGGGAGGAAGGACCTGGGATGTGGATGTAATTGATTTTTCGCCCATCGTCCGAGTGAGCGAAGTGAACGATCGTCCTTCGTGCGTCAATCAAATATTATGGACAGACTTTGGGCCCCATGGCGCATGAAGTATATACTCGGTTCTAAAAAACCCGCAGGGTGTATTCTCTGCGAGGAAGCGAAGAAGAGCGACGACCGCAAGAACTATATCCTGTATCGCGGAAAGCATACCTTTGTCATCATGAACCTCTATCCTTACAACAATGGCCATCTGCTCATCGTCCCCAATACCCATGAGTCCGAGGTCGACCGGCTGCCCGAGGCGGAACTTGCCGATCTGATGAGAACGACGCAGGCATCGGTGAATATCCTGAAACAGGCAATGAATCCCGATGGTTTCAATATCGGCATCAATATCGGAAAGTCCGCAGGCGCGGGGATCCCCGAACATCTCCATGTCCAGATCGTTCCGCGCTGGACCGGCGATTCCAGCTATATCACGGTCTTTGACGAGACCCGCGTGATGGCGGAACTGCTTGACGGGACCTATAACAGGCTGAGGCCGTTTTTTGAAGAACTCAAAGACTGAACATTTACCACGGAGGCACCGAGGCACGGAGGAAAACGAAAAAAATGAGAAGCTGACAAGCTGGGAGAATCTACAATTAATTTTATTCTCATTATGTTTTTACCTCGACGTCCTTCTCTGTGTCTCCGTGACTCTGTGGTTAATTTTGATCTACGATCTTCTTGAAATCCATGTCTGACTTAACCCCCCTCATGAAGCAATACCGCGAGATCAAGCGCCAGCACCTCGACGCGATCCTGCTTTTCCGCATGGGCGATTTCTATGAGATGTTCGACCAGGACGCGGTGACCGCCTCGAAGGTACTCGAGATCACGCTGACGGCGAGGA
>JBARBN010000181.1:0-3583 GCA_049793155.1 Nitrospirota bacterium | reverse complement strand
CCATACAGCAAAGCTGGTATGGTTATGAGACCGTCGCAGAATGGGTCCTGTCCCGTAAAGCCGGTCTGCTTCAGAATGTGAGACCGGGGCAGATTGATGAAGCGGTTAAGAAATCATTGATCGATGAGAAGCTGCGTGACCTGACAAAAAATGGAATATCCGCCGCATCAGATAAAATCGATGAAGGTATCGATGACCTGCTGGTCACCGTCGGAAGCCTGATGACCGAAACAAAGAATGAAGTATCCGCAATCCAGCGCGGGGCGATAGTCGCCCTGATTGCGGTAGGCATTTCCGCCATCATCGTGGCGCTCCTGCTCGGCATGCTGGCAACGAGCAGGATCGTTATAAATCCCATATCGCGGATGAAGGAGGCTGCTGAAAAGATAGCGTCGGGAGAACTTACCTACCAGCTCAAGATCACGGGCAGGGACGAATTATCAGCGCTCGGGAATGCGATCAACTCCATGGCCGGCAGTCTCAAGGAGATGTTCATAAAGATACGGGATGTGACGCACAATCTTTCGCAAGTGACAGACAAGATCGTTTCCTCGTCTCAGAATGTCTTGACTGTCGCCGATGTGCAAAAAGCGGCGATCGTGGAGACCGCGGATGCGATAGCCGAGATGAACGATTCGATGTCGGCCGTGGCGATCAGCGCTCAGAACCTCTCACTCTCCGCGGTAGATACCTCGTCCTCGATGATACAGATGGAACGGGCGATCGAGAGCGTGGCGGAGAGTTCCGTTGTTTTCGAGTCCTCGGCCCAGGAGACAGCCGCATCGATCGAAGAGATGATAGCCAACGTCAGGCAGATCACCGAGAGTCTTGAGCAACTCTCGGCTTCTTCGGAAGAGATCGCATCGTCGGCCTCAGAAGTGAACACAACGGTCAAAGAGATCGAGCATCATGCCACGGAGTCTGTGGGGCTTTCGGAAACAGTGTTAAACGAGGCTTCGAATAAAGGGACACCGGCGGCACAGGCGGCGATGGAGGGGATCGAGAACATACGAAGGAACGTCGGATCGCTTTCCGAGGTCATTAATACGCTTGGCATGCGGTCGCAAGACATCGGCAAGATCCTTACGATCATCTCAAACGTCGCTGATAAGACAAATCTCCTTGCCCTCAACGCCTCGATCCTTGCCGCCCAGGCAGGAGAGCACGGCAGACCTTTTGCGGTTGTGGCTTCCGAGATAAAGAACCTTTCCGAAATGACGGCCGCTTCTATCAAAGAGATAGCGGAACTCATTACCGCCGTGCAGAAGGATACCCGGTCGAGTGTGCAAATGGCTGCGGACGGCATTCAGGCGGTCGATGCGGGATTACAGCTTGTGAGCGATGTTAGTGATGCATTGAAGGGGATAGCCCATAGTTCCACCGTATCAACTGAGATGTCGAAGGCCATCCAACGGTCAACGTCCGAGGAGTCTCAGGTAATAAAGCAGATTACCCATGCAATAAGCGAGATGTCAAAACAGGTTGAGCATATTTCGCTGGCGCTGCAGGAGCAGGGCAAGGGAAGTAAGTCCGTCATCGACCAGACAGAGACGATGAAGGAGAATTCCCAGCACGTTAAAAAAGCGATTGGGGAGCAGCGGGATGGAAGCAGGCATATCGTCGGGGCGATACAGGGTGTGACCCAGCAATCCGAGCAGATCGCGCGGGCGACCAATGTGCAGAAGCAGAAGAGCGCGGAAATAAGCCGGTCCATGGACAAGATACAAAGCACGACCGACAGCCTGGGCCTTTCCTCGAAAGCAATGAGCGATGCCATCTATGCATTAAATGAAAATACCATGCAGCTCCTCGCAGAACTGGACAAGTTTAAGGTGTAAACTTCCCGGCGGGACTATTTCCCTGAGAAGCGGTGAGAGGTGCCGGCATCATCAGCTGCCGGATTTCTCAGACAAACGGTTAAACGTGCTAACTTTATTCACCAGGAGACGAACTTTACGATGAGAAACGTCAGACTAATTTGCCAGAGTGCATTGTTTAAGAAGGCTGCATTAAGTGTGCTCGCCATAAGCTGCCTGTTTGCCTTGGCCGCGCCCCGGTCCGCGCTGGCCATACCGAGCTATGCACGATTGTACAACGCCGAGTGCACAGCGTGCCATACCATCTACCCGCAGAGAAATGAGTTTGGCGTCGCCTTCGAGAAGAACGGTTTTGTCTGGCCAGGTGACGGCAAGAAAGCCGCCAAGGCGCCCGTTGAAAAGACCGCGGAGGAAAAAAAGGCAGACGAAATGTATTCCCTGACCGGCCTGACGAAGATATTGCCGGTTTCCCTTTCGCTCAGGCAGTCGTACAATGTCGATAACAGGGATACCAGTGTTGTCTCTCAGTCGCCGGCAGCGGAAGTCTTTGCGAGCGCCCCCATTTTCGGGGACCAGTTCAGCTTCTGGGTGAATTTCCCTATTAATGGGGCATCTACTGTGCTCAGTGAGGCGTATATTATAGCGCGGCGCCCTCTTGCTCTGCCGATCGATGTCCGGTTCGGCAAGTTTGCGCCCGATGTAGCGCTCAAGAAGAACAATGACCGGCTCGGGGCCGGCGCCGCAGGCGCTGGCAATCTGACGCTGAACGGCTTTGCGCCGACGGGAATAAACGAGGGTGTTGAGGCAACTTCCATTGTTGCCGATCGGCTTGCAGTGACTGCAGGTTATATCGATCGAACTGCCACCAGTACGCTGACAACCTTTCACTACGATGTGATCGGCACGGTGAGCGCCGGGACAGGTTCGGTCATCTACTCGAACAAAAAGACCTTTGATACCGTATCAAAGGACATCAAGGAATACTATGCCCATGTCATGTATAAGATCGGCGGTACGGACTATCACGGCGCGGAGCCGGACATCGACCTGTCAAAGGAAAGCATAATGGATTTTCTTTCGCTCACCGTGAGCGCATTCGGGTATGATGGAAAGACGCTCGATACGATTACCGGTGAAGCCCATACGCTGACCAGAGCAGGGCTTGAGGCCATGGTGGAATACAAAAGGCTGGCTCTGGTATTTGGACAGCAGCAGGGGGTGAACAAGGAAACAGGCGCCGAGGTGAAGTCCACCGGCAACATCGTTGACATCACCTACAATATCGGCCCGACGCTCGCGGCAGTTCTGCGCTACCAGTATACATCGGTAGATAACGGGCAAAAAACAAAGGACGTCTACCCCGCGATCGTGTATGCGCCGCGCCAGACGGTCAAGTTTCAGGTGTATTGCGATGCAAACGAAACCAAGAAGGCGGATGGTACGAAATCCACCAAGACAACGACCAACCTGCTCGCGCAGGTCTTGTTCTAAGAAAGCAACCGATATTGACAATAGTGATTGTATTCACTTCGCTTGCGTCATCAGCAGAGAAATACTTGAACGAGATTCCACCCCGACGGGTGGATACCTTAAAAAAGCAGGAGACCGTATATGAGATACCTTTTTCTTATAGGAGTGATGAGCATCATCCTGAGTTCACCATGCTATGCAGGGCTGAAGACCATCGGGAGCGGAGACGCCATGCGCCTGGACCCCACCGACTTTCGCCCGGACATGAAGGCCAAATATGAGATCATGAAGGTAAA
>JBARBN010000180.1:0-2654 GCA_049793155.1 Nitrospirota bacterium | reverse complement strand
GATTGCTCCTGCTGATCGGGGGGGTAAACACCGGCAAGATCCTCGAGGGCGTGGATTGGACGCTCCTTCTGTTCTTCTCAGGATTGTTCATCGTAATGCACGGGGTGGAGGTCTCGGGTCTTGCCGCCACTTTGATCGGGAAGGCCGGGGACCTTACGGTGCTCTCGCCCCTGGGAAGGATCGCGGGGCTGTCCGCGGTGTCCGTCGTTCTCTCGAATCTCGTGAGCAATGTGCCCGCGGTGATGTTGTTGAAAACGCTGATCCGGACGCTCGGCAGCGGACAGTCCATGTGGCTTGCTCTCGCCATGAGCAGTACCCTGGCCGGAAACCTGACGCTCATCGGTTCAGTCGCCAACCTGATCGTGGTGCAGCAGGCGAGGAAACGGGTGGAGATCGGGTTCATGGAGTATTTCCGCGTAGGCGCGCTGATCACGGCCGTGACGATCGCGATCGGCATCGCGGTGCTTGCAGTGGAAGTTAAACTGCCAGGCGGTTCTGAGGCAATCGCAGCAGAGAAGCCGAACCAATACTCGTCAGTGACAATCACGCCGGCTGATCACAGGTCCGCTCCCCGCACCTTCAGCATCGTGCAGATATGCGATACCGATGAAACAAGGACCCGGGGTCTGCAGGGTTTTCGCCAATTGAAAGACAACGAAGCTGCACTGTTTGTATTCCAGGAGCCCGAGGTCGTCACCTTCTGGATGGGAAGCGTCGCATACCCGATCGATATCATATTTGTCGGCCCCGATAAAAAGGTCGTCCGGGTCTATCCGAACTGCAAGCCGGGGAGCAAGGACATATATCCCTCTGGTAAGCAGACCGCCTGGGTGATCGAGACTGCGGCAGGCTCCGGGATCAGAGTGGGGGATGGGGTGGATATTGAAGGGGCCAGGGTACAGGGTCAAGGAAAGAAGCCATAGGATGAAACCGCAGAATACGCAGAACAGGCAGAAGGGGGAGGATGATACAAGCACTTCATTCTAAACCTTTTTCTGCGCCATCTGCATGTTCTGCGGTTATAGGGTATTTGACAATCCTTATTGTCTGATGTATGCTATACATCAGCTGTGCCGTTCGACGAGGTGAGCCATGAAAAGGACCCAATTATATATGGAAGATGATGTTTTCAAAGTGCTCCGGCGCGTGAGCAAGGAAAGATCGCTCTCAATCTCCGAGCTCGTGAGGGCGGCGGTAAAAAAAGTCTACGCGCTCGAAAAGCCCGAAGATGCTAGTCTCATATTAAAGGAATCCGCCGGCATCTGGAAGGACAGGAAAGATATCTCGTCGACAGATCAGTATGTCAGGCGCATGCGAAAGGACACAAGAAAAGAAAGGCTCGGTCTTAAATAATGAGCATTCTGATCGATACGGACGTTTTGATCGAGTATCTTCGAGCCAATGAAATGATCGTGAAGAAATTTGCCGAAATATATCAACGGGAAAAGAAACTGTGCTATTCTCCCATTACGAGAGCGGAGATCGTCGCCGGACTGAGAAAGGGAGAGGAAGAGATCACTTCAAGGCTGTTCGGTCTTATGGAGTGCTTAAAAATTGACGATGCAATCGGACATAAAGCAGGCGGGTATATGAAGGTCTATCGAGCATCGCATAGTACAGAGATCGCTGACGCGCTTATTGCAGCCACCGCCAACGTCACTGACCTGCCTCTCTGGACATTGAACAAGAAACATTACCCCATGAAGGATATAGATTTTTTCGCGTAAGCTCCTGACCCCTGAACCTGACATTATCAATTTCAAATCTCCAATTTCCAATCTTCAACTTCCAATTCCGGCTCGTCCGGGTTAGGAGCCGGGATGAGCAAGTTCACGGATTACATCGATGGCATTGCGGATGCGAGCTCGTCGCTGGCTAAAGAGGAGCTGAAGGGACTTATCTTTTCAGCCAAGAATGATGGGTCGGAATTTGTGAGATTGCAGGCGGTAAATGTTGAACACTGGACCGTCATGCTTGCAGCAGCCCAGTTGACGCCCGCAGGCTTTAAAAGACTTGTGACGAATATGGATGTTCTCACAGAACTGGAGACCATTAAACTGGATGTCGAGGCTAAGGCCAGTGCTCAGCGTCTTGCGGACGGCATTCAAAAACATATCATCGACGGGCTCTGTAAGCTGATATAGAGGGCAGGCCGGCGAAGTGAAATGCGCGATGAATGCTAGCGGAAAGCGGCAAAAACATCAGCGTCCCGGAGTTACTTCCATGATAAATGGATGAAAGACGGGCGATGGATAGGCAATATGCTCGTCGGTAGCAGCGACCCAATATTTATCAAGGCAGGCTCCGGGATTAGAGTGGGGGATGGGGTGGATATTTCAGGCGAAACCGGATGGCACATGAAATAACGATTATCAATAGATACACTCTATGCATGGTTCTTCCTGTAGTCTGCACTTTAGTGAACTGATCTATTGGTGCACAATATAACCAGTAATTCGCAAGTGCGTACCCGCACCATTTGGATATATGGAGTAGGCTTAATAAATATTTGACGAGACAAAGGAGATATCTATGAAAAAAACAGCAGGTTTGTGGATTGACCACAGGAAAGCTGTGGTCGTGGTTGTTACAGACAAAGGGGATGAAACAAAACTCATAATATCAAGTGTTGAAAAACAGCCTGGACGTTCTGG
>JBARBN010000179.1:0-17745 GCA_049793155.1 Nitrospirota bacterium | reverse complement strand
GCAAAGCACTGCAGAGCTTTAACTATGCGAATGAGGTGGAGAAAGTGCATGCAGCGCTCTATCAAAAAGCGCTCGACAGCCTTGGACGCAACCAGGACCTTGACTATTATGTCTGTTCTGTCTGCGGATATACCGCCGAGGGCGAGGCGCCTGATGAATGCCCGGTCTGTAAAGCCAAGAAACAGGCATTTCACAAGGCGGAATAACACTTGAAGATCATCGCATTCAACGGCAGTCCTCGTCCCGGTGGCAATACTGAAATCCTGCTCACGGAGGCCCTGAAACCACTCCGGGAGTCGGGCCATGTGGTGACGGTTTTTAAGCTCAACGGCATGGATATCAAACCGTGTCAGGACTGCGGCGGCTGCACCACAACAGGAGTCTGCATTCAGAAGGACAACATGCAGAAGGTCTTCGACGCTATCCGGGAAGCCGATAGGATCATCCTCGCCTCGCCCATTTTTTTCTTCGGCTTGAGCGCGCAGACCAAGGCAATGATCGACCGGTGCCAGGCCTTCTGGTGTGAGAAATATCTCCTGAAGAAAGAGATACCAGCGGGCCCTTACGGAAGAAAAGGCCTGCTGCTTCTCGTCGGCGGCATGAAAAAAGATACCGGCAAGGAATGCTCCGCGGGAACGGCAAAGGCCTTCTTCAGGACTGTAAGCGTACCCGAACACGATATACTTTTCTTCGGCGGGATCGATGCCAAGGGCGATATTCAGAAACATCCGACCGCTCTGAAAGAAACAAACGAAGCGGGAAAACGGCTGGGACAATAAATAAAAAAGAATGGCCGGCATGCAATGATACATGCCGGCCCGTTGAAGATAAAACGACGATCCGCTAAATCGCTACCTCGCCGCGTTCTCCGGTCCTGATCCTGATGATCTCCTCTATTTTCGTGATGAATATCTTGCCATCTCCGATCTTGCCGGTCTTTGCCTTCTCCTCGATGGTGCCGACAACCTTCTCGACAATACTATCAGCGACCACCACCTCGATCTTCACCTTGGGAATGAAGCTGATATCATACTCCGCCCCGCGGTAGAGTTCCACGTGCCCTTTTTGCCTGCCGAACCCCTTCACCTCGGTCACCGTCATGCCCTGGATGCCGAGGGCGTTCAGCGCATCCTTTACATCATCAAGTTTGAATGGCTTGATTATGGCTTCGATCTTTTTCATGGTCCCTCCTTGTTAATCTCGTCCTCTTGTCATCCCCGAATGATCCTATCGGGGATCTGGTTTATTCCCGATGCAAAAAACCGGATTCCCGATTACGACCTCGGGAATGACCCTGGTATACTACGGTTACGAATTATACGCCCGCTCCCCATGCTCGCTCTCATCGAGCCCGATCGTCTCTTCCTCCGCGCCGACCCGCAGGCCGACTGTCGCCTTTATGACCATGAAGATGATGAAGGTCATCGCGGCGCTGTACACCAGGGTCACCGCTACTGCTATGAACTGTGTCCAGAGCTGGCCGGGGTTGCCGTAGAGCAGGCCTTTACCCGCCTCGTTGATAGCCGGGTCCGCGAACACGCCGGTCAAGAGCGCTCCAATGGTCCCGCCGATGCCGTGAATGCCGAAGGCATCGAGCGTGTCGTCGTAACCGAACATCGGCTTGAGCTTTGCCACTGCAAAGAACGGGATAACACCCGCCGCAATGCCGATCACGATTGCGCCGCCGATGTTCACGAAGCCCGCGGCGGGAGTGATGGCCACCAGGCCACCGACTGCACCTGAAGCCAGGCCGAGCACCGTTGGCTTGCCGGAGTGCATCCATTCAACGGACAGCCAGGCGATCGCGGCCACCGCTGTCGCAGTATTTGTATTAATGAATGCCGCGCCGGCCAGGCCATTCGCTGCCAGCGCCGATCCTGCATTGAAACCGAACCAGCCGAACCACAACAATCCCGCTCCAGTGACCACCAGGGTCAGATTGCCGGGAATGATCGCCTTTACTTTGCGCTTGCCCAAAACCAGGGCGCCCACGAGCGCCGCGATACCCGCATTGATGTGAACCACCGTGCCTCCCGCGAAATCCAGAGCCCCGAGCTTTGCCAGGAATCCGCCGCCCCAGACCCAGTGTGCAACAGGAAGATAGACCACGGTCATCCAGAGCACGGTAAATATTATCCATGCCGAGAACTTCATGCGTTCGATGTACGCGCCGCTGGCGAGAGCGACCGTGATCGCCGCGAACGTGAGCTGATACGCGATAAAGATATACTCGGGAATGGTTTTTGCCGCATCCGAAATGCTGTTCGGTCCAATCCCCTTCAAGAATATCCGCGACGTATCGCCGATCAATCCGCGGATGTCGCCGACAAAGGAGAATGAATAGCCGTAGACGACCCAGAGCACGCTCACGATACAGAACGTCACGAAGGTCATTGCCATGGTGTTCAGCGTGTCCTTTGTCTTTGCCAGGCCTCCGTAAAAGAGCGCCAGACCCGGTATGGACATGAGCATGACCAGCGCGGTAGCCACGATCATCCAGGCCGTGTCTCCCGTATCGATCTTCGGCGCCGGGGCTGGGGCCGCCGTCTGTGCCGCTGCGGCAGCTGGTGCAGTTGCCGGGGCTCCCGCCTCCTCGGCCATGATCACGGCGGGCATGAGAAACGCCGCCATTACCAGGAACAGAACTGCCACAACTAACTTTTTCAAGATTGCTGCTTTCATCACACTATCCTCCCTTTTTGATGGCTGTTGAATAATTCTACACTTGATAATAAGCAAGGCACATGCCAAAAAATAAGGCTGAGAGCCGATTTAAAATCTTATTGATTATATTGCGAGAATCACTTGATACGCGAAGAAATGCTATTGAATGGTCTTAATAATTATCAGAAAATCGGATACTATTTTAGGCAGGTGACTAAATGATGAGCACGAGCTGATAACTATCCATGATTGCTAAAATCGGGACCAGTAAAAATAATGGCTACTAGGTCAACAGTTAACATCATGGGCTCTTGAAACAGATCAACAATATCATAAAAAAAGGGCCGGTATGTGGATGAGGCATACCGGCCCAGGGAGGATAGACGACGATCTCTCAAATCGTCGCTTCACCACTCGTTACCCTTCGTTCAGGGAGGGGAATGAAGGGGTTGATGCTTTAGATCGCCGCGATTCCATGTTCTCCGGTCCTGACCCGCACGACCTCATCAAGCTGTGTGACGAATATCTTGCCATCGCCGATACTGCCGGTCCATGACTTCTCCTTGATAACGGAAAGAACCGGTTCCACCATGATGTCCGCCACCACCAGTTCTATTTTCACCTTCGGGATGAATGAGACTGAAATCTCGGCGCCATGGAAAATCTCAACCTGCCCCTTCTGCCTTCCGAACCCCCTCGTTTCAGGGGTTACGGTCATCCCGCTCACTCCCAGGGCGCTCAAGGCGTCCTTAACCTCATCGAGTTTGAACGGCTTTATGATGGCCTCTATCTTTTTCATGTGAGAACTCCCGACCGCGTGCTGGATCATATATATATCTAAACTGAGTGATCATTGCGCCAAAGATAATCGATCCAACGGGCACAATAAACAGCGTTATATTGCCGCCATTCCGCTTTCATTGGTCCGTATCCTTATGACGTTGGCCATGTCGTGGACGAAGATCTTTCCGTCTCCCACCTCACCGGTCACCGCTGCCTCACGTATGGCGGTGACGATCTGGTCGGTATCTTCATCTTTTGCGACCACTTCCACTCTCGCCTTAGCCAACAGGCTCACGTTATATGACTTGCCGCGAACATGACTTACCCACCCTTTTTGGTTCCCCCGTCCCTCGACTGCCGATATGGTCACGCCGGGATGACCCGCTTTGTCCAAAGCCGCGCAGACCGCTGTAACCATGGCCGGCCGGATAATAGCTTCGATCCTTTTCATGTCAATCTCCTTTCTGTAACTGACGCATCTTCTATCTGAATTACTAAAGCAAGGCCCATGCCATTCTTGCCACGCTTTACAAATAAGATGAAGCACCTGATTTTATGGACCAAACTTATGTCGTCAGTAAAATTAATATCGTTTTCTCATCACCTTGAAGCTGAATTTTTAGGCGATTGATCGATAAATGTGCATGAATCTGAATAAGAAATATCAGGAGCTCCATGGGCGGGCCGCGGTGAAAGGTTCCGCAGGATCAAGATGGTGAGGCGCTCGATACCTTGAAGGCGGTCCAACGCCTTTCCTGCTGTCGGTTGCGGGAGCCGACGCACTTCACATTATCTATAGAGAATGATGAAGTAGATTGCCATGATGAGCAACCCGAATGGCACGCCTGTTGCTGCCCATGCCCGGCTCGATATCTTCAGCTTGTTCGCGGCAATGATGTTCGGAATGTTGCCGGGGATCAGCATCCCCCCGGAGATGATGATACCCATGATGATGCCCTTCACCTGCGCAGCCGTCATGAGCGGCCCGAGCTCCGCCGCGGCGAGCGTCGCATTGTCGAGGATCGCCGAAGTGATATTGACCCAGTAGAGAAGCGGGGCCGGCATTTTCGAGATATACAGGTCGATCAACGGCTTAAATCCCGCACCGAGCAGGACCAGAGCCATGACAAAAATATAGACCTTGAACGCACGGAGCGCGATGTGCCCGAAAGGCTCGGCAAAGTCCTCGACGAGGCTCTCTGATCGCGAGACCTGTGTGCCGCGAAGAAAACTTCCCACAAGAGAAACCAAAACGAGGCCCGGAAGGATGTAGACGCCGAAGATCCGCAACAGCATGAAGAAATCACCGTCCAGCGCACCGCCGCGCAACTTGGCCACGGCAATAGTGGACAAGGGTTCGCCGATCGGCGTAAGCGCCGCACCCATGCCGATCGAAAAGCATGCAAAGACGACCAGGCGTGTTTCGTACTTCTTGTCGAGATTGATAGCGCTCACGACCTCGCACAGGATCAGCGCAGCAATGATAGCAGTGATAACGCTCGAGATCAGGCCGAGCACGAGGATAAGCAGAAAGGCGAAGGCACGCGGGCCAAGCCGGACCTCGGCGATCACGATCTTCTTTTTCATCGGCTCGCGCATTGCCCGGAAGGCCAAACCGAATATCAGGGTGGCGATGGTTATTTTTATGGGCTCCATGAACGCAGACTCAACTAGACGCATGGTCAGGAGCGGTTCGGGCCCCACCAGGTGAGCGAGCAGGAGTGTGACGCTGCCGGTGACGAAAAGGAACAGTTCGAGGTTATGTTCCACCTTTTTTATGAAAAGCGGGAAGAGCAGGATTATGAAAAAAATACCGATGAGGATAGGAGTAATCATCATTTTCCGTACGTCCAGATCCGCCTGATGCTATTTTGAATCCCGATTATTCAACGCGAATTACAATCACGAGCTCGCTTAACGTATTGTCGCATAAATTCGTCTCCTGGTGTTAAAAAAAGGGGTTGGCATGCAATGGAACATGCCAACCCCGGGAAGGATAGACGACGATCTCTCAAATCGCCGTCTCCCCGCTTATTACCTTTCATTCAGGGAGGGGAATGAAGGGTTTCAAACTTATATCGCTGCGCTGCCGAGCTCTCCGGTCCTGACGCGTACCTCCTCTGTCAGTCTCGAGACAAATATTTTTCCGTCTCCGACATTCCCGGTCCAAGGCCTTGTCCCGGATCGCAGCTATCACCATATCCGCCATGGCATCCGGCACAACGACCTCGATCTTCACCTTGAGAAGGAATTCATAATCTATCTCCATTCCGTGATACAACTCGATGTGCCCTTTTTGGCCGCCGAACCTCCTCGTTTCAGGAGTAACAGTCAATCCGCTGACACCGACAGCGCTCAGGGGTTCCTTGACCGCTTCGAGCTTGAACGGCTTTATCGATCATATTCATGATAATCCCTATCTGCGTGTTTTCGTGATGTTGAAGTCGGGATAAGCGGTAACAGCCACTTCGCTCTGGTCAAGGCCTTCAAACTCAACTTCTTCCGATACCCGCATCGGTATGATCCTGTCCAGGGCCTTGAAGAAGGCGTACATGACAACATAAACAAGAACGAAATTCACGATGACACCGATCAATTGGGCCGTGAATTGAGATGCGTTACCGTAGAACAGCCCCCTGACTGTACCGGCAACGCCATTCAGACCATCGCCGTAGGTGCCGTCCGCAAAAAGCCCGAGAGCGATCATGCCCCATGCACCGCAGGCGCCATGGACCGACACTGCGCCCACGGGATCGTCTACCCTCAGCTTTCGCTCGACGAAGAAGACGCTCGCGCAGCAGAGCAGCCCGGCAATAAGCCCTATTATAATTGCCCCAAAGGGACTCACAAATGCGCAGGATGCCGAGACGGCAACGAGGCCGCCGAGAAGTCCGTTCGCGATCAGGGAAAGATCCGGTTTGTCGTACACGAACCACACATAGCACATGGCCGCGACAGCAGCCGCAACGCCGGCAAGCAGGGTATTCACCACGATGACACCGAACCGGATACCGCCGTCTGCCATGGCCGGGCCCGCATTTAACCCGAACCACCCGAAGAAAAGGACCAGGCACCCGACGATTGCCATCGGAATGTGATGGCCGGGAATGGCCGTAGGGGTCCCGTTGGCCCGGTATTTCCCCATGCGCGGACCGAGCACGATGGCGCCCGCCAGCCCGGCAACACCTCCGACCATATGGACGATCGATGAACCGGCAAAGTCGAGGACCCCATGACCCAACCCAAAGTTCCTGCCGAGCCCGGCCAGCCACCCTCCGCCCCACACCCAGTTTGCATAGAGCGGATACATGAACATGGCGATGAAGAACGCGTACACAACGAAAGATTTGAAGCTCCAGCGCTCGGCCATCGCTCCGGTCGGTATGGTGGCCGCGATGTTCAGGTAAACCACCGAGGAAAAGAAAAGCGTGAAGATCGAAGCGTCAGAGGACGCACCGGAAAGGAAGAACCCTTTTCCGCCCATCTGCAGACCATAGCCGATAGACCAGTAACCGAGCACTGCGATGACGAATACCATCATGTTCATCGCCATGGTATGGCCTGCGTTCTTCGCCCTTGTAAACCCGGTCTCCATCATGGCAAAACCTGCCTGCATGAAGATAACGAGAAAAGCGCAGATCAGTGTCCCTATAACAGTAATTATCGAGCTATTCATAAGGCATCTTTCATTACCAAATCTTGATCTTGTCTCCGAACTGAATGATCATTCCGCCGCCGACAATAACCATCAATCCTATCCACGTTGGAGTAGGAATGGTTTCCTTGAATACAAAGCGTCCGAACAATATGCTGATAATCGCAAAGATTGCGACGTACACCCCGAGCAATTTCGAGAAATCCCACTTCACCATGTTGACCACCACGCCATAACAGCCCAGCATGGCGAACCCGGTCATAATTATGATAAGACCGCTTCCGCGAAGCCCCTTGCGAACCACGGCATCGCCGCCGACTTCAAGAACTGCCGCAGCGATAAAGACAAGCCAGGCAAGATAAGTCATCTGTGAATCTCCTTAAATTGGAACCTTATTTTTTTCTGTGATTGATACCTGTTGCAAAAGATCTGTTCATCATTCCGCGGGGTCCGCACACGAGAACCACTTTATATTGCCGCCGACTGACTTCAGTTACAACTTCGCTTTGATAATATTAAAGCAAAGCTCATGCCATGCGCTCATCTTGAAATAACATTATGAACCGATTGATTTTATTCCCCAACCTTATTGCGTCGGCATAAAATATCCCTTCCGCTATCTTACGGGAGATGAAATTATAGGCTCCTGATTAATAAATGGGCAAGGGTGACCCATTCTCAACCTTTTCCGGGATCACATCATCTAGTGTTCAGATCGGGGGCATTCCGGGACGCGTTCCTGAGCACCACGGGAGTCTTGGTACCTCATCAGGTAATCTGCATGGTCTTATCGTCCCTTCATTCTTCATCTCATTGACAAGTATCCGGGATAAGCATAAACTTCTTACCTATAATAACGTTAAGACTTTCATAGCATCAAAGGAGATGAATTACGTATGCTGAACATGGCAGTTCCCTGGTGGGAACTAATTTTTAGGGGCGTAGTAGTATATCTCTTTCTCCTGGCGCTGCTGCGCATAACCGGCAAACGACAGGTGGGACAACTGGCGCCGTTCGATCTCGTCCTGCTTCTTGTGCTGGCAAATGCTGTCCAAAACTCGATGAATGCCGGCGACAATTCCCTGATCGGAGGGCTCATCACTGCGGCCACTTTGATAGGGTTGAACTTTTTAGTGAGCCTGGTGACCCATCGATACAAGAAGCTGGAGGCCATTGTAGAGGGACGGCCGCAAATACTGATTCATAACGGAAAGTTATTTGAGGATGTGATGGCAAAAGCTCAACTCACCCACCATGAGCTCAATGCGGCTCTTCGTAGATCCGGCTGCTCCTCCGTTGCAGAGGTTCACTCCGCCATCCTGGAGAACAACGGAGCAATATCTGTCGTGGCCAAAAAGGATAAGGTGGCTGATGGCAACAATAGTGGAAATCTGCAGAGCTCTGACTGAGGTAGAAGAGAACCTGTCGGCTTTAGTGCGCGGGACCGCGGTGGATGATCAGCCAGATGACGAGCCCAAAAATAATGAGGGGGATCGATATGCCAAGCGCGAGCCAAAGCGCCTTCTTCAATCCGCGCTTCCCTAACGACGGCTCCTGGAGGCGGTCGCATCTGCCGGTAAGTTGCACCGTAGAAGGGTCGTCCAGCTCCGCCTTCATTGCAGTGGCTGTCTGATAACGCTTCCGGGGGTCACGCTCCATGGCGTGGAGGACGATCTCCTCGACCTGTGGAGAAACCTTTGGATTGCGTTTCCGAGGGGCAACAGGGTCGCCATCCACGCGGGCGTTCATGATCACGAGCGGGTTGTCGGTCTCGCACTGGAACGGCGGCACGCCCACTACCATTTCATAGAGCATAGCGCCGAGGCTGTAGATGTCGGTCCGCTCGTCCCCGCGCTTGCCCTTAACCTGCTCAGGGGCCATGTAATCGGGAGTGCCCACTGCCGGAGTGAAACCGGCAAAGGTCATCCGCCTGCCCGCGGCCTTGGCGATGCCGAAGTCCATGATTCGGATCGTGCCGTCGTTGCAAAGCATGATATTCTGCGGCTTGAGATCCCGATGGACCACACCCTGTTCATGCATGTACACGAGCGCTTCGCAGACGAGACTGGCCAGCTTGAGCGCATCCTTTTCAGGCATCGGACGGACGCTGGTGAGAAGATAAGAGAGCGTATAGCCGCGAAGATACTCGGTCACGATGTACGGCCGGGTGCGAAGCTCCTCAGGCACGGGATAAAATTTCAGGATAGAGGGATGGTTCAGGCGGCTCCCGATCTCCTCTTCGCGCAGGAACCTCGAGTAAAAGCCGGGATCGCTCTCATACTGTATGAGCGGGACCTTGATCGCAACGGGCAGCTTGGTGTTCAGGTCCGTGGCCTTGAAGATGGTGGCCATGCCGCTCCGGGAGATCGTTTCGAGGATTTGAAAACGGTTGTCGAGGACCTGTCCGGGCCGGACTTCGTATTTGGTCGTGGGATCTGCTGTTTCCTGGTACATGGCTACGCCCCGGTATAAAGAGACCTTCTCGACCTCGTTGATCTGCACGACCTGTACCGAGAGGTTGTCGTCAGTGCCGCGCTGCTCTGCCAGGGCCACGAGCTGACGGCAGGCCTGGGCCGGAGAAAGACGCGACACGATCTCGGCGATCTCGCTGTCGGCCACGTGCGCGTACAGACCGTCGGAGCACAGCACAACCTTGTCACCTTTGAACACGGTGGCGATCTCTACATCGACCCGGATCACCGGCTCCTGTCCAACACTGCGGGTCAGGACAGAACGTTTGTCACTGGTCTTGGCCTCCTGTTCGGAGATTAGTCCGAACTTCTGCTGCATCCCGATGTAGGTGTGGTCCGTGGACAGCTGCTTGATCGTGGCCTTGCGCACCAGGTAGACCCGCGAATCCCCCACATTGCCTACCGTGATCTCATTGTTCCTCAGCACGACAACGGCCAGGGTCGTAGCCATGCGCGCCTTGCCATGGTCTTCCAGGCTTTTGTCGTAGACCGCAAGATTAGCCGCATTGAACATCTGCGTGATGAGCTGCTGCGGAGACTGCTCCCCCGGGGCCTCCTGGAAGGTCTTCAGGGCCGTTTCCACTGCGAGGCGGCTTGCCACTTCGCCGCGCTCCATTCCGCCCACGCCGTCGGCCAGGATCGCGACCGCGCCGCGACTGCGTTTTTCTTCCAGCGTCTGCGGTTGCCAGGAGCCGACGAAATCCTCGTTGTTCTCGCGGGCCGGGCCCGGCGATGAAAGTTCAGCGTAGGTCAGGTTCATAAAATCACTTTAACATTTTTATCCGGAAATTGAAAGTCTTCGGTTCAAAAAAAGGACGGCCACTCTTGTGAATGACCGTCCTGTGATTGCGGTTGTTAAGATGCTTCGATTATGCGCTCGAAGAAGCCGGTTTGTTCGTGAGCAGAACTTCCTTGCCCTTTGCTTTACTACTCTTGAGGAAGTAGAAAGCCCCATAGATTCCCCAGATTGCGCAGACGCCGAGGGCAATGAACGGTTCCTTCCAGCTCATGCCCGCGACCGTGAAAGGTCCGATGAGATAGAAGAGCATGCACGCCAGGTTCGCGATTAATCCAAAGATCGGAATGACCATATGCTTGATCCCGTTGAAGCTCTTATGCTCCTTGAAGGCCACCATCGCGATCCAGTTCGTGATCATATAGAGCAGAAATGTCCCGAAGTTGCTGATCAAGGTCATGATGACGAGTGTATTCGGGAGTGCCGTATATGTTGCCGGGTCGAATATCCCGAAGCTGTACCAGACATTGTGCTTGTCCAGCGCCGCCGGCGTGGTGCCTCCGAGATACACGGACACCGTGATAATGCCGATGACCGCGGAAATGATCGCGAGCGCCCAGATAGCCCGATGGGGGGAAGCGGTCTTGCCGTGCAGCATGCCGAAGTGCGACGGGACTTCCTCGTCCCTGCCCATGGCATAGGTCACCCTCGCGCCCGTGGAAAGACACGAGAGCGTGGTCCCGATCAGGGCCAGGAACACGGTCGCAGCCTGGACCAGCATGAATGCCCTGCCCGCGCTGTAGGAGCCGAAAAGCCACGTGCCTGCAATGACCATCATATCACCGATCGGCGCGCCGGAAGCTGCGGCGTTCGGTATGGTGTAGCCGCTGTTCAGCATATATCCTGCGGCAAAGTATTCGATCAGGTAACAGACCGCACCCTGGATCACGAGCGAAAGGAGCACTGCCCGCGGGATGTCCTTTTTCGGGTGCTTTGCTTCATCGCCCATGGCGGTCACGGACTCGAAACCGACCAGGATCAGGATGGCGATGCACGCCTGAATGAACATGAAGTTGAACCCGTGCGGGGCAACGACTGATGCGGCATTTTTGTGATAATTGAACGTCTCAATTCCCTTATCATCCTTCGTTACAGCGCCATCCACATAATCGATCGTGAACGGAGCTGCAAGCTTCGAATCGGTCACTGCCTTCCCATCCTTGTCGGCCATGACCGGCATGCTCGTCTTTTCATCCGTTGCATCCTGCATCTGAAAGACCGGTTTGTTGTCCTTATCCATGGTCGGCTTGCCGGCCGCATCCATGACCGGGACCGGATTGCCTTTGTCGTCCTTCACCAGCGTTTGGGCGACCTGATAGTTCACCGCCACGCCGCTTGACAGATGGAATGCCTGCGAACCCTGCGGGTGCTGGACCCGGTAGCCGATCGCGATCACGGAGAAGACGAGGAGCGCCGAGATCTGGATGATATTGATCGCAACATTTACCGCCGTCGTGCCCGTCACGCCCCGATAGGCGATGTAAGCCACGCCGAGCGCGAACACTACGCAGAAGAGGAACATGAACAGCGGGCTGTTATAGATACCGCTGAAGGTATCCGGCAAGAACTGGTTCAGCAGGTATCCGGAGATGAGCGCGGTAACGCCGACCATGACCCCGGGGTACACCCAATAGTAGAGGTGGCTCGCCCAGCCGGTTATGAACTTGGCAATGCGGGCGAACTTGTATGCATGCGTCTTGGAAAGGAACGCCTGCTCGGCATAGAGATATGAGGAGCCGGGTCCCGGATAGAGCTTGGACAGTTCCGCGTAGCTAACCGCCGTTGCGAGGCAGAGCACGAGGGCCAGGACAATTCCTGCCCACACCGCGCTTCCGGCCATCGGTGCGCCGTATAATGATTGCATCTGGAAGGTCAGCCACAAGAACGCGCCGGGTGCGATCAGGGCCATTGCGTTCATGGTCAGGCCGGTCAGGCCCAACGTTCCCTTGGTGACTGGTTGTTGTTCGTTAGCCATAGTATTCTCCTTGTTTATTGTCCCCCGCATGTCTGGGACGGACTTTGATACCTATCAGATCAAGAAATCCCTACCATCTATACATTGCGGCGAGCGCAAGGGTGTCCTGCTTCTTCTTTGTGCCGTTGTCGAATGACTCTTTGTTCGATGAATCGTGCCTGTACTCCGGCCTCAAGATAATACCGTTGGCAAGCCGGATTTCCGGGGTCAACGTCCATTCGGTCAGCTTCTGCGGGATGCCGGCGACCCCATTGACTGTTGTTCTTACTCCGTCCTTGTCGTCAAACGATTCGCCCCTGACCGCGATGCTGTAAGTCTCGTTAAAGTCATACTTGACGATGGCTGCAAAACCGGACCACTTCGCGGTGCCTCCTCCTGTTGCCGAATGGTCTTCCTGAGCATTATCATAGTTCAGGATGATCGAAAGCGGTTTGATCGGCTTGATCGTAGCCACCAGGTCGAGCAGCGAGCGGTTGTCGCGGTTGTTGTCAGTCTTCTCGGGTCCCTGCATATAGTTGATGTACGCGGAGAACGGATCTCCGACCGAGATATTGACGCTCGCGCCGATGGACTTGCCCGTATTGTTGTCCGTTGAATTGTCCCACCCGTTAACCACGAACAACGCTGCGTTCACGTTGTCGCTGAATACATAACTCGCCTTTGCGCCCGTGTGCGTGAACGGAATGGCATAGTTGAAGAGGAAGGACCGTGAATAGTTCGGGTTGTCTATCGCCTCGATCACTTCAGCGCCGAAATAAGTCACCATCTTACCAAAATCGAACCTCAGTCCCTTGCCAAGCGGAGCAAGATAGCTGATGTAGGCTTCTGTTAAGTCGAAAGGATCGTCTGCTGCGCTTGAAACCAGTCCAGCCGAATGAATGAATTTTGCCGTTTCGCCTGCGGATATCTTGACCTTGTAGCCGATAACGCCCGCGGTCGGGTCTTTCGCGAATACGATCTGTGCAAGGTCAAGACCGAAGCTGTCCGCCTTGTGGTCGAAGACCCGCAGATTATTTTCTTCGCCCGGAGTGCCGGGAACGCCGGTGAGACTGCTTGCATTTCCGTTGTAAGTATATCCGCCCTGTAGATAGATGCTGAGACCCAACGCCTTCTTGAGATCGTCTGCGCTCACGACCGGGCCGGCCGGCTTCGCGTCTTCCGCAAAAACCGTTGCGGTCATCGCCATCATGGCACAGAACATCATCAACCCAAACTTCAAACCAACAATAGTACCAATCTTCTTCATTTCTTCCTCCTCATGATTCCAATTTTTACCTGCTTCTTTTCAGTGCAGGGCATTCTGATGAAAGCCTCCGGAGCTTTCGAACATTGTCCACAACAACCTCACTGCCTGTATATTTTGCAAAGGATATGCCACAAAGCAAAAAGATCGTGTTTACTCCGTATTCCCTTGATATAATTTCATCTTTCACCACGGGTCGTAATCGGATGAGGCTGGCTAAGCAAAAATGTCCCGTTTATTATATGAGCAAGTGATGAATTTATGATCAGGCGACGGTCGTCGCGGGCATCAATTGCGGAATTGTTCGAGGTAGGCGCCTATTTCCTGCGCATCGGCTATTTCGAGAAATTCGTCGGACTTTATCCGATCAAGGATCCTCATGAGATTTCCCTCGTTGTCCTCAATGTCGAAACGGGACAACACACTGCGTAGCCCGGCCCGGCCCATGAGCTTGCTCAGGACGATCAATCGATTGCCTCCGGTCAGTAGCGGGTCCTCGGGTTCGTAGTGGCTTGGGTCCTGCAAAATGCCGTGAATGTGAAGCCCCGACTTGTGAGCGAATGCTCGCTGCTTAAAATGGAGCTGGTTGATCGAACCAGAGATCAGCTCCCGTGCAACCTTCAACGGCTCTTCATATTCGCGTCCGACCTTTTCCTGCCGTGCCCCGCCCTGTTTCGATAATGCAAGTATGTCCTCGAGCGCAACAAGCCCTGTCCGCTCTCCGATGCCCAGAATGCTCGCATCGATGCATTGCGCACCGAGCCCGATCGCCGTCACCGCGTTCGCAAGGGCGTTGCCGAGATCATTATGAAAATGGAAATGCAGGGCTTCAAAGGGAAGGACGCCGGAGAGGCTCTTCTGGAGACCCGCAATGCGGGCAGGTGTGTCCGTTCCCACGGTGTCCGCATAGCTCAGGCGGTCTGTGCCCAGCTCCCGCAAATGACCGTATAGTTCAGCAAGCTCGTTCCGATCGGTGCGCGATGCGTCCTCACAAGTAAAGCGGACAGACAAACCGAGCTCTTTCGCAGTGAGGATCGCCGCGGATATGCGCTCGTATGCAGCGCGTCTCGTCAATCCATACCGATTCAGGCTCAAGGTATTTATGCCGGAGAACAGGCCTATCCAGGACAACCCCAGCTCACGTACCGTTCGGATCTCTTCCCTGTCCAGCCGTGAGTGGGCGATCAAGCGGGAGTTAAGGGGGAGCGCTGCGATCTCGGCCACAGCCTGCCGTATCGAAGGGGCCGCGGCCGGATGGCCGACCTCGATAAAAGCGACTCCCATATCGTCAAGCAGGCAGGCCAGTCTTTTTTTCGTTTCGATCGGAAAGAAAACTCCATAGCATTGTTCCCCTTCCCGGAGCGTTGTATCAAGTATTTCCATGGCGGCTGACACCTCCGTCAAAAAGTGCGATGCATCAACCTGGAGATCGTTTCTGCATCAATGGATATTTTTCGCCAGATAGAGCCCGCACAACAGGGATCCCCAGGCGATGAGCGTTGTAAAGACCGCGATCCTTCCCTTGTCCTGGTCCTTCATCCGTCCGATCAGAAATGAAACGAAGAACGTCAACATTGCAAATGCCAATATTCCGAATATCATCATGGTCCATCATCTCCCTTCTTAACCCGGCCAAACCGGAAAAACCTCTTAGCCACAAAAGTCACAGAAAGCACAAAGAAAAGCTTTTTTTAAAAAAATCGTAACTGCTCAGATTGGCCGCAAAAGAACACAAAGAACTCAAAGGAAACCCCAAAATCGTGTACTTCAGTTTTAAGTTCTCTGGGGTCCTTGCGTTCTTTCGCGGCTATCCGGTTTTGACCGGCGTACATATAAAAAATCAATTTTTTTATGTGTCTTTTGTGCATTCTGTGACAAAATATTCTTGCATTTTGAGTGGAATTTGATTACTTATTATGACCTACAGACCTCACAGTGCTCGTCCCGGGGTATCCGCACCTTCCTGAAATCCATGTCATACGTATTGAACACCAGCATCTCCGAGAGCAGAGGTTTCCCGTACCCGGTGAGCAGTTTGATCACTTCAAGCGCCATCATGCAGCCCAGCATACCCGATACAGCGCCCAGAACGGGGAACCCCATCTCTTGCCACGAGGGATCATCCTCAGGATAGACGCAATGAATGCAGGACGACACCCCCGGCAGCACATTGAAGAGATATCCTTCCATTCCATTCATGGCCGCCTCGACCATGGGAATGCCCTTCTCGATGCAGGCCCTGTTCAGGGCGCGCCGTTCGCTGAAGTTGGGCCGCGCGGACAGCGCGATCCGGGCGGTCCGGATCAGGTTTTCGACATTCGCTGGCGTGATCCGCTCATCGACAGTCTCGATCTCCACATCAGGGTTCATCTCCTGAAGAGTCTTCTTCGCCTGGACCACTCTGCTTTTGCCGATCATCTTATTTTTCATGATGACCTGGCGGTTCATGTTGGACAGGGTCAGGTTCCCCGCGTGAACCAGGATGAGCCTGCCGATCCCGGCCGCGGCAAGATAGAGCGCCGCGGTCCCGCCCAATCCGCCGATCCCGGCAACCAGCGCTGTCGAATTCCTGAGCCAGCGCTGGTGTTCGGCCGTGAAACCCCGAAGCATCAGCTGGCGCCGGTACCGTTCCCGGTCCGTATTATTCAGTTCGATCTGCATGGTCAGCACACCATTTCATTGTATTCCTCGCCGATGCGGGTCATCAGCACCTCAAGCTCCATGTCCTTGTCCTCGCCGAGGATGCCGCAGGCATCAGCCCTGCATTGCTTGCAGTGGGTCATTTGCTTGATAAACGGACGGCATGCCTCACGCATCCTGGTGATCTCTGCATGAGAAGGCCGCTTGAGCTCCGTAAATTCCGCCTGGGGTATAAGCGGCAGGATGTTCATGATCTCCGCCCCGAGCTTTCCGGCCTGTTCTGCGATCAGCGGGATCTCATGGTCGTTCACGCCGGGGATGTAGACCGTATTGACCTTTACCACAAGTCCGGCTTGTACGGCCATTTCAAGGCCCTGCCACTGCTTCCCCAGAAGCAGTTCCGCCGCCGCCTTGCCTTCGTATCGCTTTCCCTGGTAGCTCACCCATTGGTAGACCTTCTCCGCCATCTCCGGCGTTACCGCGTTGATCGTGACGGTCAGACTGCGCACGCCCGACGCAATGAGCTGCTCCAGCCTTTCCGGCAGAAGAAGGCCATTCGTCGATACGCAAAGAGTAAGATCAGGGAACTCTGAATGGATCTTCCCCATGGTTACATACGTGGCGGCATTCGCGAGAGGATCTCCGGGGCCCGCGATACCGACGACGCTGAGGCGGTCGCTTCGCTCGACGAGCACCCTGGTCCGCTCAACGGCCTCATCCGGGGTGAGCACCTTGCTCGTGATGCCGGGCCTCGACTCGTTGGCGCAGTCGTATTTTCGTATGCAATAGCGACACTGGATATTGCATGCGGGAGCGACCGATAAATGTGCCCTGCTGAACCTGGTGTGGGCCTCCTCGGTAAAGCAGGGATGCGTTTTGATAAAGTTCTTGTTGGTTGGTTCGCTATTGTTCATGGCTTCCTCCCTGATCTCATACGCATAACAATAGCAATATCATTGCCAGGATATTGCATGTTGTTTTTCAAGGAGTTCATTCGCAAAATGAGAGCGCGGGGGGCAATGAAGCTGCAAGGTTATTAGGCAGTTGACTATTTCGAGGTCGGATCAGAGTCCCAATGCCGTTCCTATGAAGGTCTTCTAAAGCAGTGACTGATATCTTCGAAATGGACGGGGTAAATGGTATTATGCATGATCATCGAATACCCTCACCTCCCTCCTCTCCCCTGGGGGAAAAGGACGGGGAGTGAGGGTCAAGCAATTACTCGGTCACGTGCACATGGCATTTCTTCGTGCATGCGCGGGAACAGGCTGCGCAGCCGATGCAGTTCTCCGGCCGGGCGATGGACATGACCTTGTTGCCCATGTCGTCACCGAATTCGTCCTCGCCCTCGAAAGGCTTTTCAATGAGCTCCAGCACATCGAAGCCGCAGACCTTGTAGCAGCGGCCGCAGCCGATGCATTTATGGACATCGATCGAGTCGATGAATTGCGGGGCCCAGGTTTTGCCGCCCCGGGTCGTTCCGGTAATGGGTGACATGGTTCCTCCTTTTGCGGGCAC
>JBARBN010000178.1:0-3114 GCA_049793155.1 Nitrospirota bacterium | reverse complement strand
GCATCAAAGAGATCATGCGGAAGGGGCGCGGGCGTTCACTACCGAAAGTCGCTGGTGAACTGACAACGCTCAGGTCTGACCCGTACAAACCAAGCGAAAAAGTATACCACTTTTACATTATATAGGCAACAGGCACTTGTAATTTATCGAGGGGTTACCAACATACTTTTGAGTCATTATAACCAGCCCATTTTGACTAGTGCAATATTACCGCAAGGATCGTTTTTTAAGTGCAGGGCCTGAATGACGATCGCCCGCGCCCACACGAGAAATCGAGTAGGCGGGGGTCTCACGGCCCCAGCCTCTCACACCACCGTACGTGCCGTTCGGCATACGGCGGTTCATGCAAGGTTTATAAAACGTTGATGCTCTGCAAGAAGGCTCATGAGTCCCTGTTGTTGCAGCCATTTGGCAGGTACCGCAGCGTTCATATGCGACGCCCCGGCGTTCCACCATGGCCCGCGACCATTGCTGGCCGAGGCAAGCGCTCGTGCTTTTTCTATCCCTCGTTCAATCAGCTTTCCAGCTCTGGTACGTGGCTTCTTCCACTGCCGCCACAGGATGCACCGCAGTTTCCGTCGTATCCACTTATCCAGTTCCTCAAAAGCTGCTTTTACTTGGGACAACCGGAAGTAGTTCACCCAGCCGCGAAGGAGCGTTGTCAGTTCACCAGCGACTTTCGGTAGTGAACGCCCGCGCCCCTTCCGCATGATCTCTTTGATGCGCTCCTTGACGCGCTTGATGGAGTTTTGCGCGACCTTGAGCTTGGGGCGATGGTGCGAGGTCATGCTATATCCCAGAAACTTACGCTTCCAGGGCCGGTCTACTGCACTCTTATCTTTATTCACCTTCAAACGAAGCTTCTTTTCAAGGAAACGGGTAATCGACTGCATGACCTGTTCCCCTGCCGCCTTTGACCGCACATAAATATTACAGTCATCGGCGTACCGGCAGAAGCGGTGTCCTCTCCGTTCAAGTTCCTTGTCCAGATCATCCAAAAGGATGTTGGATAGGAGCGGCGAGAGCGGGCCACCCTGCGGCGTTCCCTCTTCATGGCCATGGATGACTCCCCCGAACATAATACCGGCCTTTAAGTAACGGCCAATGATTCGGAGAAGCCTCTTGTCCTTGACCCGTCTGGCCACTCGCACCATAAGCACGTCGTGGTTGACGCGGTCAAAGAACTTTTCCAAATCCATGTCCACTACGAAACGATAGCCTGCCTCCACATGGGCGCGGGCAGCTGTTACTGCACCGTGACACCCGCAGCCGGGGCGAAAACCATAGCTATGATCGCTGAAGTGTGGATCGAAGATGGGTGTCAATATTTGAAGTATCGCTTGTTCGATGAACCGATCGAGTACAGTGGGGATTCCGAGCGGGCGCACTCCCTTTCCGTCCGGTTTGGGTATTTCTACCCTTCGGACTGGCGCGGGGATGTACGTTCCGTGCAGCAACTCTTCCCGGATGCGCGGCCAGTGTTCCCTCAGGTATGCCGAAAGTTCTTGGACGGTCATTCTGTCCACTCCCGGCGCTCCTTTGTTCGACTGGACGCGGCGCAAGGCGATTATCAGGTTCTCACGGCGCAGCACCTCCTCTAAGAGATTCATCGTTTCCGGTTGGGCATTCTCCTCTGCCGCCGTGGACGCTTGACGCTCCCTCGCCGTATTCTTGCGGGTTCCGCCCGCTACCTTTCGGGAGTCCTCGGGCATCTCAGCCTTCCTGGGTGCGTCTCCTTCGTCCATCGAGGTTTTGGTTCCCCTCCGTCCTTCATGTTCGGGCCTTCGTCGCTGTGCGCAGCGACTACTATGCCCTCGGCTGACTTCTGCATGTTTGTCCCGTCATCTCTCGACGGCGGTAGCCTATAGGCAGATATGCAGACCTCCCCGGGTATTGCGCACTCACCTTCTCCCCATATACCCGTCGCATCTACTTCCGCGCCTTCCGGATGACTATCGGGCTTTGAATCTTATGGCCTTCTCGCCCAGACGCGGCTGCCTCATATGCGCTTCATGTTCTTCGGGCCGGAGATTTGCGTTCCGCTTCCTTCAGACCCCGCCTCGCGGCGGTAGCCCTTGCGGTTCAGCTAATGGTTCCCGTCATCAGGGTCCATAGAGGACTTACACCTCCAAGTGAGTGCGCCCTGCCGGGCGCACCACAAAAAAAGGAAAGACGAGAAACGTCTTTCCTTGATCATTCACTTCTGCGATTCTTACAAAAGTCCACTCAGCGGTCTTCGCCCTGGATTGACTGACGGGCTGCCTTACAATCCTTTTTTTCCTCTACGCAAATCTTCGGATTCCGTCGCCGGCCATCTTCTCGACGAACATGAAATCTCTCGTCCTGCCTGGAATTGATAAGCTTCCATTATCAGGGTACGTATGAAAGGATATTTGTACGGCATCAACCTGCTGTTTGGTCAACCGGGCGTGCATTCTCTTATAGATCTTTTCACGCAGAGTTCCCGAATTGGTGTTATCTGTTTCCGTAAAAATAACTCCCAACATCGATGCGCGTCTGTACCAGCCCTTGATATCGGTATCGCGACTAGACACTGATAACGTCTCCGCAACCCCCCTGAGGGCATCACGCCTGCCCTGAAGGTCGCTGATCCCGAAAACCGTCAGCGTCATCAGCAGAAAGGGCTTCCCCGAGCGTTCGCTTCGTTTTCGCTCGAACTCGAGCATCTCGATGAATTTCTCTTCACAATAGACGCTGTGATCGCCATCCTGGAACGCCTGGGAGCGCCATTGGGGGCCCGAATGATTTTTTTCCTGCAAGAATGTTTTCATTGGATGCCCCTCCCGGCCTACAGCACGTCCGACAATTCCATATTGCTCATCTTTGTTTGTTTTCTGATCCTGTCTATTGCCTTTTTCTCGATCTGCCTGACGCGTTCCCGCGTGATGCCGAACCGCTTGCCGATAGTGTTCAGTGTCCAGGGGGACTCATCATTCAGCCCGTAACGCAATTCGACGACCCTGCGTTCCGCCTCGGTCAGTTCGGAGATCCATTCGTCGATCTGCTTGCGCCTGCTCATCGCATCGGAATCGGCATCCGGGGACGGGGTATGGTCGTCCGCGAGATAGTCCTTGAGCGTCTCATCCCCGTCCT
>JBARBN010000177.1:0-2746 GCA_049793155.1 Nitrospirota bacterium | reverse complement strand
CGGCTCAACCGGAAACCAGCCGACGCTCGCGTCATCATGTGTCGACCTCGAAGCGGTGGCCCGAGGGTTCGGGTTCAGAAATGCGGTGACGGTCGCGGGAGAGGAGCGGATCCTGGAGGTAATGAAGAAACCACAAGCGGGGTTGACCTTTGTCCACGTCCTGGCAATTCCCGGAAACAAGGACGTTCCAAACATCCCCGTCCCTCATTTGGAGATCAAGCGGCAAGTTCAGGGGTTTCTCGAAGGTTGAGAGGAACTCCGCCTCGAATTGTCTCAGAATCCGTTTAAACAGGTTTGTTTTATAAAAGCCGTCCTTGAATACCCGGTCAGCTCTGCTGCGGGGTAATTCATCAGGCTTTTTCGCATTTTAGCTGAAAATAAGTTATCAATAAGCATTAACAAGGGCATCATGCCACCGATACACAAATCCGTTTTCGCGCAGAGACGCAGAGGCGCGAAGGAAGGTAAAATCAAAATGACAACCAAAACCTTTATCTAAACCCTTCTCTCCAGCATTGAAGCATTCATCAGGCATCTTCTGTCGTTTTTCTCTGCGTACTCTGCGACTTTGCGCGAGACAGTCGTTTGCCTTTTCTGTTCAACGTATTTACGAAGGAACCTTTTGTTATCCGCTCCACTGGTCCGCGCACGCAAGGAACGCCTTCGCGTTATTGAGCGGCGTGTCCGGGGGCAGATCGCAGGACGGCATGAGGATGAATTTCCTGAAGCGGTCCGATATGCCGGAAACGCACTCGTTCACCGCATCGCATATCATTCCGGGGTCTCCGCCGAACACATTCCTGATCACGTCCACGTTTCCCGCAGTAACAAGCCTGGCATTGTAACTTTGGTAGACCTCGCCGAGATCCACCCCGGCATCAAGGGATATGCAGTCAGCGCCGGTATCCGGATACAGGGGGAACTGGGGGCCGATATTGCCGCACTGGTGGAGAAATCGTGCTACACCCCGCTCCTTGAACTGATCGAAGATCTTCTTTTCGCAGGGGAGGACGACATCACGGTACAGATCGAGAGGGATGAGCGTGGCTGCTCCATCTGAAATAACGATCCCGTCAAGAAGGCCCCGTTCGACAAGCGGTTCGAACAGGGCTGACGAAAGGCGGACGCCCAGCTCGCACACCTCCCTGATGAACTCCCTGTCCGACACTGTTTTCTCCTGGAGCAGGTTCCAGTCGCACAGGATCATGGCCCAGGTGATCGGCCCCCAGGAGGTGCAGCACAGGAACCGGTCAGGAAGCCGCTTTCTCAGTTGGGCGATCATTTCGATCAGCGCCAGGGAATGGGGCGAATCGCCGATGTTTATCCGTTCGAAATAGCGGGCGTCTTCTGTTTTCCCGATGACGGGGGTGGAGAGCAGGGGGGCTTGCCCGTCGCGAAAAACGAGTTCCCCTCCGATGGCCTCGGCAGGAAAGGTGTTCAGGCCTGAACCCGCGAAGACAATGTCCGTATCAAGCTCATTGAACAGGCCGGCGACGGCGTTTGCGAAATGCCTCGGGTCCTTGTCCAGGTCCTTCATTTCGAGACCAATCTGGCGATAGGACCAGCGCCCGCCGCCGAACAAGGCCCGGGGAAGACGTTTGCTGCGTTCCCCGTGTATGACCCGCCAGATACTTTCCCGCCTGTCCATCGGAGCCTCAATACGTCAATTGATCCAGGGTTTTTTCTATCGGTTGTGTTGAACTATGAGTTGAGCCGCCTTTGGCGGCTCGAACGACTTGTTAACTTCCGAATATTATTGGACCGATGCTATTCGGTGTCAGTCTCGATGCCTCTGTGAAGCCTTGGTGTTCTGTTTTATTTATTATTCATCAAGTTCGATCATTAACTTTTCGGCAGAAACTGCCAGATTACTGCTATCAGGAGATAAGCGAATGCCGGAAGAATGATTAACAAATGGAGAACTTTCCTGCTAAAGAAAAAAACAATGGCTAGGATGCCGCTTAATAAAAAATAAAGAGCGATAAGAGCACCAAGCCAAGCAGGGGGATTCAAAATATTCGCAAAAATTGCTGGCCCGAGAAATATAAGCAATGCTAGTCCAAAGCACAAGACTAGCACGCGGATGAGTAGGCTGGTGACAACTGTTTTTAAATTATCTTTATCCATTTTAGTTTAACAATATATTGAGCAGAAAAAAAGTATATAAGTACGCATTGGGTATGTTATACAGCCCGCAATGCCTTTCCAAACCCATCACCTCCTCGGAGGAATATGAGCAAATTCTGAGTTTACTTTGCAACTGTGAGGTAGAAAGACTATAACTTACCGGTCTTCTGATACTCCTGAACGTAGACCTTTATGGCCCTGAGGATCAGCCAGTCCACGGTTACACTATTGTCCTTCGCGATCTGCAGCAATGCGTCAACCTGGTCCTTGTCAATGGCGGGTTGGTCGGGCGGTGGAGTTGCCATTAACTCTTCTGGTGTGCCAGGGTCTGAACCGGGTGTTCGTTTGCGGTGTTCCTGTCGAAGAAGTCCCATCAGGCCTTTTACATCACCGCCCTCGATCGCTTTTTTTGCCTCTTCCAGAACCTCCGCCGGCGTCTCCGGTTCAGGCAAAGCCTGATCCCCCGGCGCGTTTCCTGACGACTGCGGCTGTTGCTCAACAGGAGACGGGGCAGTCGGCGCGCTTCCCATCGGCATCATGCCGGTCATTCCCATCATCATGCCGGCCAGGCTTCTGGCATATTCATTGTCCGGCATCTCCTGCTTGATAAATTCATCGA
>JBARBN010000176.1:0-2859 GCA_049793155.1 Nitrospirota bacterium | reverse complement strand
GCTCTGCAGTGCTTTGCTGTTGCCCTCAGTCTGCGCATCGGCTATCATCCGGGGATACATTTTCTGGAATTCGTAGGATTCGCCGTTGATGGCTTCCATCAGGTTGTCCCTGGTCGATTTAACGACTCCGAGCACTCTCAAGTGATTATGAGCATGGATGGTCTCGGCTGCGGCAGCTGCGCGGAACAATTTCGCAACCTGTTTGTGGCCCTCCACTTCCGCCTTCTTCGCGAAGGCGAGGTACTTTCTGTTGGCCTGGGATTCACCGGCAAATGCGTCCTGCAGATTCTTTTCCGAGTTTGGCATTGCTGACTGCTCCTTTCAATAAAATAGTTATAGGTAATTGAATATTCTATGACCGGCTGGTCTCCGATTAAGGAGGAGGTGAGGCGGGGATGTAGTTGCCTGGTGATCCCCGCCTCGGGGGAGAAAATAATACTCTACTTGACGCGTGAGTCGACTACGGAGCCGTTGATGTTCTTGAAAAATGCTTCGATATAGTCGGCCCGTTTGAGCCCGTAATCGAGCATATAGGCATGCTCGAACACATCCATGATGAGAAGGGGATTGCCTCCAGCGGGGTGAGAGGTATCATGCTCGTTGATCCAGAAATTAATAAGTCTGTTGGAGCTTGTATCCTGGTACAAAACGACCCAGCCAATGCCGCGCATCGTACCAGTGGCCCTGAAATCCTTCTCCCAGGCCTCTAAACTCCCAAAACTCGCGCTGATCGCCTTCGCGGCCTTGCCATCCTTGCTGATGCCGCCTTTCATGCCAAGATTTTCAAAGTAATATTCATGAAGCCGCATTCCGTTGAATTCCCAGCCAAGCCGCCGTTTCAATTCAGCAAACTCGGGTGAGGCGGTCTTGCCATCCTTGCTCATTTGATCCAGTGTATCAAGCACCTTGTTCGTGTTCGTCACGTACCCCTGATAGAGAGTGAAGTGGTTCTTTAATGAAGTTTCACTGAACCCTTCCATCCCGATAAGCTTCGCGTAATCCTTTGGTGCGTATGGCATGGTCATCTCCTCCGCTTGCATAAGATAACATCAAATTAGAATACTCTCTAGTATAGCAAAAAAAGATGACAGGGTGTTGCAGACGTCATCATTCAGCCGACTTGTTCAAAGATGTCTTTCTCGGACTTGCAGACCGGGCATTTCCAATCATCGGGCAGGTCCTCAAGCTTGGTCTTCAGCACTTTTTCTTTATATAACCATTTGCAGGCAGAGCAGCGCCACAAACCGAAGTCCTCCCGGCCACCATCCTTTTTAATGACTTCCCAGCCTTTTGAAGTCCACTCCTCGATGGCCGGCGGATAGTAGCCTGAGAAGATCGTTTTGTCCCGCGCATCCTCTACGCTTATCTCAACCAGAACATCGCCTTTTTTCACGGAAAAGCCCCAGGCAAACACTTCCTGAGTGTCGGGTCCGGACAGCTTTGCGGTGAATTGAAAGGAATTTCCGCGTTGCCTGACTTTGGACCAGCTGTAGCAGCAGGGAAGCACGGAGGTGCAGCCGCACTTCCCATTCCTGAGCGCCATTCCGTCCACGCTGAATCCGCCGGGAATCTTTTCTATTGCAACGTTCATAGCACCCTTGATGTTAATGGATGGTTTTTTCCTTTTCAAAGACCTTGTGATCGCAGAAAATGCACAGGGTTTCTACATCCTCCGACCAGATACCCAATTCGCCGCCGCATTTGGGGCAGGTCGTAATAATATCCAGCACCGCGGTGATCTTCACCCCGCGGGCCTTACCTGTTTTATGTTTTGACGGGTTCTCTTTCATTTGCCTTTCTCCATCCTTCTCGTGCGAGACGCTCCATCCTGTTGCTGCTCCAATTTTTGAACTCCTCGAAGTAGCGTTTGCGGTCCGTTTTCGCCAGCTGGACCAGCTCATTACGCTCCCTGACCGAATCAAGGTGGTCAGAGGGCGTCACCCCCCGCCAGGTGCAGTAGCCTTCATCAAAGATAAACTCGGGCGTCACGCGGCCGGCCGGGGCTTCCTTCTGGAGCATGAAGCGCGCAACATCCAGATCAAATTCGATGAGCCAGCCATTATCTGCCAGCATGGTTGCGGGGTTATGGGAGACGCCCTTTGAACACTCAGGGCAGTGTAAACTTGTTATGACCTCATGGGGCAGTACATCATCGCGAAAATTGAAGCTCGCGACATTCTTACCACACAAGCAGTTAATACTATGATCGATGCACATGGACAACCTCCTTTGTCATGGTACTCTTTTTATTTTTACATTCCGGGCAGAGCCCGTGAACTTCCAGATGACTTTTTATCACCGTAAAATTCCGTTTTGCACTTTCAGGAAGATCGAGCCGATGTTCGCCGGGGATGTCGACGATCCGCTTACAGTCCATGCAGATCAGATGATCATGGGCCTCTGTTGCCGGGTCATAGCGTTTTTTGTCCGGATCCATTGTCAGCTCAAGCACAACTCCTCTTTCTTTGAGCGCGGCGAGCGTTGTGTACACAGTTGCAAGAGACATGGTTGTGAATTGTTTTGACACTTTCCTATAAATATCATCAGCGGAGGGATGATCTTTATTCCCGACGAGATAGTCGAGAATAGCGATCCGCTGAGGAGTGAGTTTGAAACCTATATCTCTGTATTTTTTCATGTGGTGAATGATTAAACTGTAATGACTATAATATAATAATATATATTTGTCAATATTTAATTCAAGAAGAACCGGGTGGGCTTAGATATCATCATTTTACGCTGAAGCGATGCCATATCTTCGGTTACTGTAAGCACAATTCTTAGTGTTCTCTGCCCAATAATTAATCATATGCCTAAAATATAATCTTAAAAAATATGCGGGTGATCGCTCCATATGGC